>DAOLNV010000116.1 GCA_035416745.1 Candidatus Hydrogenedentota bacterium
GGGGACATTTCCGAAGATATGCCGCGCCGCGTGCGTGCGGCCGCGCTCGTTGACTAGATGTCCTATCTCTGGTAGTTTAGCTAAGAGACCTGTTGTTTGCGTCGATTCTTTGGTTGAATCCCTCGTTTCGGTGAGGGTCCCTTCCGAATCGTATGCCAGTTCGTGAACCCTCACGCCGCTATTGGGGGATTAGTGGTGTCATCGTACGCATTTGCCCGCGGGATCTCGGGTTGTCGGCGGTTTTATTGAACGCGTAGAGGAGGAGTGGTCATGAGAAAAGGTTTCACGCTTATCGAACTGCTGGTCGTCATTGCAATCATTGGCATTCTTGCGGCTATCCTGCTCCCGGCGCTGGCGCGCGCCCGCGAAGCGGCCCGCCGCGCAAGCTGCGCCAACAATCTCAAGCAGATGGGCATCGTGTTCAAGATGTACGCGAACGAGAGCAAGGGGGAGAAATGGCCGCCCGTGATGGCCCGCGGAGTAGAGCTGGTGGACTGCGACACAGCCGGTTTCCCTGGAACCGGGGATTATGGCCTGTTGGCCGCCGGTCCGAGCGTGCCTGCAATCTATCCGGAATACCTCACGGATCCAAATGTCATCCTATGCCCTTCAGATGCGGGAGAAAGCGCCGATGACTTGATCAACGCAATCACGGGCGAGTCCGAATTCGGGATTCCCTGCGATGACCCGTATCGCGGCTGGCAGGCTGTGGACTCGAGCTATGTCTACTTCGGCTGGGTTCTCGACCAGACCGATTCGGACGATCCGCAAATTGACGCCGGCCTCGTTGATCCGGCCTATGCCGGCATGGGCACCCCGGCACAGGTCGTGAGCGCCCTTTCTCTGGCACGAACGCAAATCGACGCCTTAGGGAGTGACGATGTAGCGATCTTCGCCATTGCCGACGGAGACTACTCGTTTGGCGGAACACCGTACCAGGGCCTCGGCTATGGCAATGCCGGCACCGATACCGTGTATCGCCTGCGCGAGGGCATCGAGCGGTTCATGATCACCGACATCAACAATCCAGCAGGAAGCGCGCGGGCTCAGAGCGCGATCTTCGTGATGGGCGACCAGATTTCCGTCGAGACCGACATGATGAACCATGTGCCCGGAGGCGCTAACTTCCTGTACATGGATGGACACGTCGAGTTCCTGCGCTACTCTCAAACAGGACCCGGCCCCTGCAACAGCGGCGTCGCGATTGCCATCGGGGCCATCGGCTGACGCGAACCTAGCCCGGAGCGTATTACATACCGTCATATACACCCCTTCCCCGGCCGAAACCGCCGGCCGGGGAAGGGCTTTCATTGGGGGCGGCTGGTTCCAGAATCTGGGAGCGCTGCGCCCTTCCGCACGGGAACCCATGGTCCCATAAGCTCTTTCTCAGCAATTGGTTGTGGCGAAATGCGAAGTCTCCGTCCCGCCCCATTTGGAATCTTGCTGGGGGTAGATGAGAGCGATGGGGCTGAGCGTACCCCAAGACTCTTGCAGAGACGCCTGAACTGCATTTAAGCACCATGCAGGCATCACTTGTGTAATATAGTGATATGTAAGGGCTTAGCGCTTGGCTCGTGTGGATCCGGGCGTTTGGCGCGGTGTTGACAGAAGGCAGGGGGTTTGGTACCTTAGGTGTGTGAGCTATCCAAGGCATGACAACGTTGTCATGAGGTGCGCGGTAATCCAGTTGAATTGCGCGTGTGTCGTGCGGCGGTTGGGCAAGGGTAAGCGGCCTTTCAACTTCATCTGACATCATTCGCCTCAATTCCGACATGCACGGGGCGCGCGTGCTTTTTCGTTTCCTTCATGGGTAGATGCCTGTGGTGTGTGGCCGCGGGCTTCCCGGGAACCGGCAATTACGGCATCATTGCGGCGGGCCCGGATGTGCCAGCGCTCTATCCGGAGTACCTGACCGATCCGAACATCATCGTGTGCCCCTCGGACGCCTCGCACACGAAGGACGACCTGATCAATGACATTACTGGCGAAACCGATTTCGGGTATCCGTGCAATGACGCCAACCAAGGCTGGGCGTTCGTAGACTCCAGCTACTGGTACCTGGGCTGGGTGTGGGACCAAGGCACCAACAACCCGCCCGCGAACCCGGTCGACTTCGTCTATGTTCAGGCTGCGTTCGGGCCGCCCGTGCCTCCGACCGCGACCGCCGCGGATGTCTCCGGGCAGATATGCGCCGCGCTCGCCGTGATCGTCGACGAAGTGGCGGTCAATTACAATTTTAACGCTGTCGACAACGATGTGAGCGTGGCTTCCCCCTTTGGCAATGGCGGCGGCACGACGGTCTACCGTCTGCGTGAAGGCATCGAGCGCTTCATGATCACCGACATCAACAATCCGGCGGGCAGCGCGCAGGCCCAGAGCGAGATCTGGGTCATGGCGGACATCGTCTCGACCGAAGTCTCTCTGATGAACCACGTGCCTGGCGGCGCGAACACTCTGTTCATGGATGGTCACGTCGAGTTCTTGCGCTATCAGCCGGACGGCGACGCGCCCGTCAACGCCGCGACGGCGATCCTGGTTTCCATGCTGGGTGACTGAGCCGAACCGTTTTATATCGAGAGATCACTTACTGCGTTTCCCCGGCCGGGTTTGGCGGCCGGGGAAGCGTTTTTTCTGGTGGTATGGGCGCGGCCGGACGTGTTCATTGCGGGCCCGGCGCACGCGCCGGTGATTGTGGTGAGGGTTTCCAGCCGGCATCCGGATTCGGAGACCTGCGGTCGTAAGCGTGGCGCGGTCAGGAGACCGCTCCACAGCGGGGAGACCCTCCAGCGGGGGGAGTGCCCCACGGCCGGGGCGGGCTGATCGCTACACTGACTCTTTGGCGGGGCGTCAGTCGGTCTCGTTGAACACGCGCAGGGTATCGGTGATGGGTCTTTCGCGGGGTGTCTCGACAAGGGTCGGCTGGTACACGAGCTGGATGGGCCCCTGGCGTTTGTTTTCGATCCAGGCCGCGAGCTGGGCGAGTCCGTCGGCCGATACCTGGCGAAGCGGCAGGCACACATGAGCGGAAGCCTCGGGGAGGACCACGGTATCGTACCGGTAGGTCCACACCACGGTTTCGACGTCGCCGCCGAGGCTGCGTCCGGCCCGGCGCGCACCCTCGCGCAAGACGGCCGGGTCTTCGGTGCCGCTGCTGTCGATAAGGGCGGTGACGCCGCGGTCGCTGAGGACGGCATGGATATTGTTGACCACGCTTTGCCCTTCGAAGGTGACCCAGCGGATGAGGGGCTCGGCAAGAGGCAGGCCGGCTTCGCGCAGCGCCCGCTCGTATCCGCGGCTCCGTTCGAGGCCCGACTGGTAGCCCTGGAATGCCTTGAGTATTCCGATGCGCCTGTGGCCCTTGTCTATAAGGTATTTCGTGCTGAGGTAGGCAGCTTGCTCGTAATCGACCGATGCGGCGCTGCACTCGGGAAACGCGTCCAGACGCGTCACGGCGAGATAGGGGACTGCCCTCTCATGGAGGCGGCGGACTACCTTGTCCTCCAGGGCCAGGGGTCCCGCGAGGAAGCAGGGTCCGAACGCCTGTTCCCACACGCCGCGGGCATAGTCGCCATTGTTGCCGTCGGCGTAGGCGGCCATATCGAAAGTGACATAGTAGCCGCGGGTCCCGAAGACCTCCAGGAGTTCGTCATACAGCCAGACCAAAAAGCTGCGGCTTAGCGGGGCAACCCGGGCCGTGGCGGGGAAGATGACCCCGATGGAGCGGGTAACGCGGCCGCGCAATGCCCGGGCGCCCATGTGGGGGCGGTAGTCCATGTCGCTGACGGCTTTGAGCACGCGGCGGCGGGTATTTTCCGCGACGCCTTCCTTGCCGTTGAGCACGAAACTGACGGTCTTCTGGGAGACGCCCGCCGCTTGGGCAATATCATGTATGGTGTGACGAGCCTTGATGTTGGACTCGGTCTTGCTCACGCGGTCCATTCCTCTTCATTGCTGTGTTTGTGGTCTTTTTTTGCCTGGCATTCCCCCGCTGAGTGCCCTGCGCCAACCATCGGCCCCGGGGAGTTATTTTACGCCGCTTAATAAGCCCATATCAACCGGCGGCAGCGCCAGACAGGGGTTTACGCCTCCCGAACGGGACCCATGGGACCTATGAGTGCCAATCGTGGCTTCAACCGCCTGTCGGCAGGGCATCCCGTTCCTGTCCCTAATCGCGGGATAAGAAGGCCCTCGCGGAAGGGATCTTGTTGTATCCATAGAGACAAGAACGAACTCACACGGAGACACAGGGAACACGAAGATTGAACCCTCCGAAACGGAATGAGATAGGAGCATCATTGCGAATTGCGCGGTGGCGCCTCATCGTGAGACGGGTCCCGGACTGTTGGAAACAGTGTGCGAAGTGGTGCTTGCGCGGGATTTTGAGGCCCGGGGGTCTGCGCGCGGCACGGCAGGCTCCTATCCGCATCAGGCTTCGCGGGCTCCGGTTCGACGAAGGGCTTCGTGCGGGCCTCATCCTGGAGGATGCCGCTCTTGTGGAACTCAAACCCGTGGAGAATGTTACGAAGGCACACCAACGGCATTCCCCGCATCATAGACGGAGATTTTGAGTAGATTTCGCTTCCGCGCGGACGCCATTTCCTCCCGTGTTCTTTTGTCTCTGTGTGAGTTTCCCCAACCGCTGTATTCTCCGTCGATTTGGGTCAGTGCTGTATGTTGACTAACACAGCCATCTGGGGCATAGTAGCAATGGAAAACGGTTTCCTTGCAGGAGGGGAAATCGCGGCGTCGTTGTTGGACATGAAGGAGGATATAGCGATGAGAAAAAGGAAGGGGTTCACGCTTATCGAGCTGCTGGTCGTCATTGCGATCATTGGCATTCTTGCGGCCATTCTGCTCCCTGCACTGGCTCGCGCACGCGAAGCGGCCCGCCGCGCAAGTTGCGCCAACAACCTCAAACAGATGGGTCTTGTTTATAAGATGTACGCGAACGAGTCGAAAGGTGAAAGGTGGCCGATGGCGCAAGTGGGGCTTTTCTCCAACGATTTCTCGGGAGAAAGCGGGGTGGCGCTTGATTTCTGCGCGCTGATGCCGTCTCTCTACCCCGAGTACTTGACCGACCCGTGGGTGCTGCGGTGCCCCTCGGACCCCGGTACCGACTTCGAGGACCGGCTTTACGTGGATTCGGGCGGTCACACGGGCATGGGGCCCGATGCGGTCTTCTGCTTTGGCATGTATGACACGCACGGCGGTTCGTGCATGCGCGTGGCCGACGAGAGCTATACCTACTATGGGTGGCTATTCGATGCATGGGATGAGCCCATCGTGAGCGTTCTTCCGCTTGCGATGGTGGTGAATCCGCTGCTGGATCCCGACGAACAGATCGATGCGAGCGGCACGGGACCAGCCCAGTTCATATATTGGGCGACGGCGTTGATTGTCGGTGTAGCCCCGTACTACGCGGCAAATGATCCCGTTGGCATGGCCCACGTTGTGGACGGCGACCTGGATTTGTCTTCCGTCGGCGGGTCCGCTTACGGGAACAGCGGCGGCAGCACGATCTATCGTCTGCGCGAAGGCATTGAGCGTTTCCTGATCACCGACATCAACAATCCGGCTTCTTCGGCGAGGGCCCAGAGCGAGGTATTCGTCATGTGGGACCTCCTCTCGACGGACCTGGAGTATTACAACCATGTGCCTGGCGGCAGCAACGTGCTGTTCATGGACGGCCATGTCGAGTTCATGCGCTATCCGGGTGAGCAGCCGGTGACCGAGGCGGCGGCACGCGTCGCGGGCGCTCTGACTGCGGCAGGCAACTGAGCTGCGAATCTGGCAACCAGACTGTGGCGCGGTCTCCTGCCCGCGCTACTTTCTCAGGGCCTCACGTCTGTAACCCGAACAGTGCAGGCGAGACGCTTGCGCCACGAATCCCGGCGCGGGCGCCGGTCTCGCATAGGGCATTCCGGCCGCGTACGGTCAGGCGCGGGAAGACGAAGAGGACGGGCGGCTAGCGGCCCTTTGGCCTGTAGTCCGGGCATTTGACGGCGTTGGGACGTTCGGGGCGCACGCAGGCGGAGGGATGATCGTATTTGCAGTTATCGCACAGGAACTCCTCGGGACACGTTTTTTCGCGCCACCAGTGCAGAATCTTTTCCGCCAGCGTCATGACTTTCTCCCGAAACGCGCCCGGTACTGTTGCGGGGAACACTTTTCGAACTTTCGGAACACTTTCGAGAAATTGCTGGAGTCCTTAATGCCAACACGCCGGGCGATCTCGCCTATTCCGAGGCGGGTAGTACGCAACAGCTGTTTTGCGCGGTTTACGCGTTGTCTTCCCACGTATTCGCAGAACGAGACGCCGAGCATGCGCTGCAGCCGCCGCGTGATGGTGCTCGGCGGCTCTCCCAGTTCGGCCGCGATCTTGTTTAGCGTTACGGGGGCGCCCAGGTGTGGAAGCAGGGCTTTGTTCAACGCGGTCAGAGGCTCGTTGTTCGCCGGGCGTTTCGCGCGGCGGCGAATCACCCGCAACACTCCGGTCACGGCATTGGCAAGCTCCGCGTTGGTGCGGGCATTGCCCACCGACGCGACGAATCCCGGCATCCGTTCCCAGCACCCTGTGATGTTCAGTCTGGCGCGCTCGGCGGCTTCGATCACGGCGCCTGTCATCGCGATGGCACGCGCCCGCCGCGCCGCCAACAGGTTTCGTTGGCCCGCGGGACTTTCCGCGAGAACCGTCAAGATCGCGGCCCGCGCTTCGCGCTGATCGCCGCCGGCCAGTGCCGCGACAATTGCGCCGGCGTGAAACGGGTCGGATTCCGGAGCGTTCCGCACCTTCCTTCTCGCGGGTGCCGTGTCTTCACGCGAATCGGGCGATTCCGACTCGGACTCGTTCCGCCAGAGTTCCCACAACGAATTGAGGTTCTCGACAGCCCACTCGGCGAGCGCCGGGGCCGCGTCGCTGTACACCGCGCGAATATCGCTCAGGAGCGAGTCCATTTCCTCGGGTTCCTGGCCGTCCAGAGCGAGGAACCCTCTTCGCGCATCACGCGCCAGACTCTCCGGGGCTTCGGCAGGGCAGTAGGGACCGAACGAAACGACGAACCCGAGGGCCGTGTCCGGAAATACCGGCGCAGCGACGCACGCAAACCCCATATGGCACAGGAACGGAGTGGCCATACCGTCCCGGAGCGCTGCGCGAGAAGCTTCGATTCGGCAATCCCTGCAGGTCTTGGGGCCTTTGGGCAAACCGTGCACGTAACGGCACGCCATTCGCTGGCCGGCGCCCGTTATGCACGGACCTTCATCGCCGCGCTCGATATGGTGCACGGCCACGGGCGTGCCCGCGGCTTTCGCGGCGCGCTCGAGAATGTGCCGCGCTTCAGGCTGCCGCAGAAAGAGCAGCGGGGTCACGGCGCCACCTCGAAGACGGGAGTCGGTTGATGCTGTTGCGCCACTACCAGTTCCGCCCTGCTGTTCCGCATCGCCCGGCGCGCCATCTCCAACACCAGCGCAGGATTGTTATTCTCGGCGCTGATATGGTTAAAAACCACGAGACGGAGCTGGTCATGCACGAGGGCCGCCAGAAGGGTGGACATATCCTCGTTGGAAAGATGACCCATCTTCCCGCGAATGCGCTGTTGAAGCGGGAGCGGATAGGGCCCTTTGCGCAACAGTTCGGGACAGTAATTCGACTCAAGAACAAGCGCGTGCGAACCCTGCAATCGCACACGCACCAGCTGCGGAGCGTGGCCCAAGTCGGCTGCGATGCCCAGCTTGGCGCCATCGCAGCTTATCGAGAATCCGACGGGATCCCCTGCGTCGTGAGAGACGCTGAAACTACTGACCGTAAGACCGTCGAGCCCAATCGAGTCGCCCGCCGTGAAACACTCGACGTTGGGGACATCCGCCACGCTTGTGGGCAGGCCCTCGCATGTAGCGCGGGTCATGAAAACCGGTATACGGAGCTTCCTCGCCAGTACTCCCAGACCCTTGACATGATCGCCGTGTTCATGAGTCACAAAGACCGCGTCGAGGCCATCCAGGCGTTCCCCCACGAGGGCGGCGCGCTCTTGGAGTTGTCTGAGGCTGAAGCCGCAGTCAATCAGGATCTTAGCGCCGCGCGTGACGACCAGAATGGCATTGCCGCTGCTGCCGCTGCCCAAGATTGAAAACCGGATCACGATCGATTCCCCTGACATAACAATGCGCAAAAACGCGCTATCTTCCATATTATATCAACCCGTCCAAGGGGCGCTCCAATTGACAGTTTTTTCGCATGAGAGATATAATAAGCTTGATTGATTTCAAGGAGATTTTGTTTACGATGATGAGGATGGAACATCGTCTCGTTCAGACGCAATCTCAGCGTCTGATGCTGACGCAGCGGATGCAACAGGCCATCCAGATACTGCAACTGTCTGGTTTGGAGTTGGATCAGTATGTGCAGCAGGAACTCGAGACGAATCCCGTCCTCGAGCAAAAGCAGCAGGCCACCGAGCCGCCGGAGACCGAAGCCCAGGAGACCCCGACGGGCGAGGAACCGGTCGATGACGTCGCCTTCGACCTCGACGATTTCGCCAACCGCCTCGGCGATTACAGGCGAACCGGACCCGACTTCAGCCGCAATCGCGACGCCGACAACCGGCGCCAGTATTACGAGGATTCCATTACCAAGGGCGAATCGTTCACCGCGATGCTCTTGCGGCAACTCCGGATGGCCGCTCCTGAGGAATATGATTACCGCATCGGCGAGCGCATCATCGGAGACATCGACGACAAAGGGTATTTCACGGGCTCGGAAGAAGAGATCGCGCAGGAACTCGGCGTCGAGATCAGCGAGGTCCAGCGCGTGCTGGGCCTGATCCAGCAATTCGAGCCGACGGGCGTCGGCGCACGCGACGTCGTCGAATGCCTGATGCTCCAGATCGAGATGGAGTATCCCGAAGAGGACGAACTCAAGATTCTTGTTGCCCAGCATCTCGAAAAGCTCGAGCGGCGTCAGATACCGGCCATCGCCAAAGCCATGGGGGTCAAACCGGAGCGCGTCGAAGAACTCAAGGAGATGCTCGCGAAACTCAATCCCTGGCCGGGCCTCGAATATTCCTCCGGGCCGCCTCAATATGTGATGCCCGACGTCATCGTCGAAAAGACGGACGATTCATACGACGTCTACCTCTCCAACGAGTCCTCGCCCGAGTTGCGCATCAGCAGCCAATACCGCAACCTCATGCGCAACGCGAAAATGAACAAAGACGAGAAGAAATACTTGCGCGACAAGGTCGAGTCCGCCAAATGGCTGATTCGGAATATCGAGCAGCGGCAGAATACTATTCTTCGCATTGCCCGCGCTATCGTAAACGTGCAGGAGGACTTCATGGAAAGGGGCGTCGAGGCTATCCGGCCGCTCACCCTCCAGGAGATCGCCGATGCGGTCGGGGTCCACGAGGCCACCGTCAGCCGGGCCACTCGCGGCAAGTACATGCAAACGCCCCAAGGCCTCTTCGAAATGAAATACTTTTTCTCGCCCGGCCTCAAACTGGACACCGGCGACGCGCAGTCCTCGAAGAGCATTCAATCCCTTGTCAAGAAGATGATCGACGAAGAGAACAAGAGCAAGCCGCTGAGCGACCAGAAAATCGCGAACCTCCTGAAGAAGCAAGGCATTAACATCGCCCGGCGCACCGTCACCAAATACCGCGAGAACATGGACATCTTGCCAACGACCATGCGCAAGATTTACCAGAACGGCAAGTAATCGTCTGCGGTCAGGATTCGTGCGAAGTCCCGGGCGGGTCAGAGGCGCTTCTTCTTGCTCACCCGAGTCAAGAGCAACTCGACGGCATCCTGCAGTTCATCGAGGATCGGGTGTGCCCACTTCTCCGCCAATGCTCCGGTAACGGTTTTGTAGTACCAGAGGGTTCCTGCGCGCCGCCCGCTGAATCGCTGCCAGAGGGATTCCCCCACCTGGCGATAATCCCGCAACAGCGAGAGCACGTTGTGAAGCTTGTCCGCCGCGACGATGAGTTTTACCTCGGGCGGCAGTTGGCCGATACGCTCGATGAAGGCCTCTTTGCGCGCGCGCCATGGGGGTTTGGGGATATTGGTCGAGTCGCTGCACGCCAGCACATACGAGGCGATCTCCTTCCCCAAATGCGCTTCAATGGTTTTCAGCGCTTCGTGGCCGCCTTGGTCCTCGGCAGCGTCATGCAGTAGCGCGGCCGCTACCTGCCGCTCGCTTCCGCCATATTCGCCCACGAGGGCGGCCACTGACAGCAGGTGGTACAGGTAGGGTATATCGGTGCTCTTGCGGGATTGTCCCCGGTGAAGAGTCTCGGCCAGAGAGAATGCTTCCGAGACAAGTGACGGGTTACGTTTCATGCCTCCTCCGGCGCCGCGAGGCTCGCGTCCCCCTGCGGAATTGCGGAATCATCCGGCGGGCCGCGGAATGCAGCTTCACGCCTGCAGAAGCTTGTTCACGCGTTCCACGAGTTTTGAAATCTCGAAGGGCTTGGCCAGATAATCGTCAAAACCCTGCTTTGACAGATGCCGCGCTTCGTCGTCGTCCAGGTAACCTGAAATTGCAAGCACCCGCGTATTCTTCGTGTCTTGCCGCTCCTTGACCCGCTGGCACACCATCCGGCCATCCATGTCGGAAAGGTGAATATCGAGGATCAATACATGAGGCGTGTGTTCCACCACCATGGCGCCCGCATCGAAGCCCGTCGAGGCCACAAACACTTTGTAGTCGCCCGCGCGGGCCAACGCCGCCGGGATGATGTCGAGATAGTAGGGGTCGTCATCTACGACGAGGATTCGGAACTCATCTTCCTCGAGGCGTTCGAGCGGAACCCCATGGCTAAGCATGAATTTCCGGAGACTGTTGTAGGGAATACGGCGGTCGCCGCCGGGCCCCAGCCGGTACCCCTCGATCTGCCCGAGATCGAACCATCGCGCCACCGTATCGGGAGATACGCCGCATATGGCCGCCACCTCGCCGCTCGTAAAGACTTTGTTCTTCATATCCGTCATCGAGCCGCCCTCGCCTGGAGAAATTAGCGTTTTTCGGTGTTTGCGGAGCATTATCGCATATCGGAATTCATCAGTCAACGGAAACGGTCGAAGGAAAACGAGCGAGCGGCCCATGCATCCCTGGTTTGTGACGCCATTCCCGGTCATTTTCGCCCCGAACCCTGGCCGCGCCGGCCTCGAGCGGATGGGTTGACCCGCTCCGGAATCCGAATTCAACGCGCAAACCGTCCCTGTTGATAGGCGGATTTCCCGGCATTCGTGTTATTCTTCCGGGCAGCAGGAGGGATTTCCAATGAAAGTGAAACGGATAGCCATGTTGTTCGTGGCCCTTTGCACGTGCGCCCGCGCGGCAACTCCCCAGGAAAGCGGCGGCATTCCCTATCCCGAAGCCCTTAAGCGGGCAGATATTGCCCTGCCGTCGCTCGGGCAACCGATCAACGACGCTCTCATTCTGGGCAATGGCGACCTCAACGGGTTGTTTTTCGCGGACGGCGCCGACCTCGTCTTCCGCATCACCAAGAACGACGTGTGGGACGCCCGGCTCGACGCGGAATTGAATCCACCCATCCCCACCCTCGAACGCCTCAAACAGTTGGGGAGGGGGGAGTGGCCGGACCGCAACTGGATCCTTCCCGAGGGATATAAATACGAAGGCAACGACGCTTACGGTGCGCATCCCTATCCGTGCCCGAGAGCGTGCGGGGTGGTCCGCATTCCTGGCGCTGCGTCAGGGCTTCATGCGGCCGCGTTGAGCCTGCGATTCGCGGAGGCCACGGCATGTGCTCAGGAATGCGTTACTCGCGTTCTCACGCCGGCGCAATCGAATGTCGTCCTGTTCCGCTCGGAACAGTCGCCGGGCACGGTTCTCGAACCGATCGTCTCGTCCGATATTCCCGCGGCCGAAACCGGAGAGCAGGAGGGGGCCACGTGGCTCCGGCAGGAGATCCCGGGCGACCTCGATTGGCCGGGGATGACGTTTGCCGCGGCACGAGTTGCGGAAGGCGAGCTGGCGGCTGTTGCCGTGGTCACGTCACGCGAATCGGCCGAGCCGCTGGCGGCGGCTATCCAACTTGCCCGCGATGCCGTCGCGCGCCCGTTTGACGACACTGTTGCCGGGCATCGCGCTGTGTGGGAAGATTTCTGGGCCAGGAGCGGGTTTCAGGCCGAGGACCCCGTGCTGGAGCGGGCGTGGTACCGCAACCTGTACTTCCTGCGCTGCGTCACCAAGCCCGGCGTAATCAGTCCGGGCCTGTTCGCGGGCCTGTTGGACGATGCTCCCGCGTGGCATGGCGATTTCCACACCAACTACAACATTCAACAGACCTTCTGGTCCGCCTTCGCGACGAATCATTGCGAGCTGGTCGAGCCCTACGACCGGCTGATCTCGGAATATCTGCCGCGCGCCCAGTGGCTTGCCAAGAACATCTTCGGCTCGGACGGCGCATTTTATCCGCATGTGTTGTTCGCGTATGAGCCGCCGGACCCCGAAACATGCAAGAGTCCGCATGGCCGTCAATACATCCACCATGTCTGGGCCTTCACGATGGGGGTCACCGGGTTCACGGTGCAGCCTCTCTGGTGGCACTACAAATATGCGCCGGACCGCGCGTTTCTCGAGGAAGTGGCGTATCCTGCCGTGCGCGGGGCGGCGGAATTCTATGCCGATTTCGTCGATACGTGCGAGCGCGACGGTGATCACGTTGTTCTCGCTCCCACGGTCTCTCCTGAACACCACGGATGGACGGCCGGTTTCGAACGCAACCGGGATTGCGCCTTCTGCATCGCCTATTTCCGCATGGTTTTCGATGCTGCCATCGAAGCGGCCGGGATTCTGGATACCGATGCCGGGCAAGCAGCCCGCTGGAGCTCCGCGCGGGATTTGCTTCCCGACTATCCGCGCTTCACGGATAAGGAACCTATCATTGTGGACGTGGCAGGCGCCCCGCCCATCACCTACAACATCCCCGTGCCCACGACTCCGGTGTTTCCCGCCGATCAAATCGGATGGTTCTCGCCGCCGGAACTGCAGGACATTTTCCGGCGCACGGCGGCGGGCCTGCGCCATAACGGCAACAACGCGCCTATCATGCTTGCGGCCGCGAAAGCGCGTCTGGGCATGCCGGACGCCCACGAGTGGCTGCGTACCGAGATACAGTGGCGCGAACGGCCCAATGGGACCCTGAGCTTCAACCGTTTGGAGCCGCAGTTCGGGTTCAATGATTTCGGACACTACACCGAAATGTTTGGCGTCTGCCTTCCGATCAATGAACTGCTTCTCCAGAGCGTGGGCGACGTAATCCGGCTGTTTCCCGCCTGGCCGGGCCACATGGGTGCGCGCTTCGCCAACATGCGCACGCAGGGGGGCTTTCTCGTCTCCGCGGGTTTCTCGGGCGGGCAGGCGCAAGACGTAACCATTGAAAGCACCGCCGGCGGCCCATTGAGACTTCAGGCGCCGTGGCCGAAAACCGAGGTTCTCGTGGAAGGGGGCTGGAGACCGTGCGCCGCCGATGATCGGGGAATTCTCGCCGTGGCTACGGAGTCCGGACAGGTGTTTCGTTTTCGGCCCCATCCCATCTGGACACAAGTTCGCGCGCAGGGCACGGAGCAGTCGTTCCGGTTCGAGGACGGCGCGGCGGTGATGCGTATTCAGGGTGCGCCGGGGGTTTCTACGGGCTATCAGATGCCTGGTACGGGCGCGGCGGCCATTACCGAAGTGGCGTGGGACGTGAAGGGGAGCTCCAACGCCCAGTATTTCGTCGAGGTGACTACATCAGAAGGCCCCCGAGTCACCGGCTGGACCCGCAGCCCGCAAGATTGGACAAAGGGGCGGCTCGAACTGCCGGCCGGCGCGTCAGTCAGCCACATTGTGCTGTATACCCAATCCGACGATGGCGCGGCCGCGTTCAACGCTTTCCGGGAACTGGTGTTCAAACCCTCGGGCCCGGCGGAAGAAATCGCCCTGGACCTGGAAGCGCACGAGTAGCCCGGAACTGGAAGAGGCGGTTCAAAACCGATTTCAAATTCTACGGCTTGGCCGATGGCCTACATGCCCTGTTCGCCCGCCATCCCGGAAGGCCCCACGCCGCCCCAAGAGCCCCGAACCCCGCGA
>DAOLNV010000117.1 GCA_035416745.1 Candidatus Hydrogenedentota bacterium
CGCGATGCCTTCTCTCCGGAAACCCGGATGACGCCGCAATAATCTGCGCGCAAGAGGACGAAAGCACAGCCTTGGTTGGGATACCCGGCAAGATTTCTCGCGCTGTGCGAGTATTGAAGCAAGACTTGCGCATACACTCTCGCAAGGGGCTTGACAGACGCGCGGGGGACGTGGTACAGTCCGGCTACAGTTGAATCGACAGTTTCTCAGGTATGCAGACGAACGCGAGAGATTTGGCTCGATGACCGTTCGGGCAACCAACCGCGAGGTGGGTGCCAATGCCAACCCGGTAGTTGACGGGAACCATGGCTGAGTGGAGCTGAACCAAACATTACAGCCCCCTCAGAATGACCTGAGGGGGTTTTTATTTGTACACCCCTGTCTTTTCCCTCCTTTGTCTGCATCACCCAACCAGGACCGCTGTCCACGTGCCCCTCCCGGGCCGTTGACAGCAACTGCATTCGGTGGTGGCACAAAGCAAAGAAGGGAGAGTGCGCAGTGTCAAAAAAAAGGGCAAACGCCAGAAAAGAAGACGAATCGGGGATGCCGGACCCCCAGGCGAACGGCGACAAGAACAAGGGACTTCCGCCGTTGCCGTCCTTGCTGTCCGAGCAACTGGGGCTCGAGGGGTGGACCCAATATGAGCCGGTGCTGCTCGCCGCTCTTGCGTCCGAGGAACCGCTGCTTCTCGTAGGTCCGCACGGTTCCGCGAAGAGCTTTCTGTTGGAACGGCTCGCGGGCGCACTCGGCCTCGAGTTCCGGTTCTACAACGCCAGCCTCATCAACTACGACGACCTCGTGGGGATTCCGATTCCCTCCGAAGACAGAGCCAAACTCCAATACATCAGCACGCCGTCCGCGATATGGGACGCGGAGGTCGTGTTCTTCGATGAGATCAATCGCACAAAACCCGAGCTGCAGAACAAGCTCTTCCCCATCGTGTACGACCGCCGCGTTCAGGGAGTACTGCTCGAGAAACTGCGTTTCCGCTGGGCCGCGATGAACCCGGCCCCGTCCGCGGAGGGCGAGAACGACGGCCTGGCGACCTATCTTGGCGCCGAGCCCCTTGACCCCGCGCTCGCGGACCGTTTCAGTTACCTGATCGAGGTTCCCGGCTGGGATAAGCTCACCGATAAACAGCGGCGGAGCATCCTGCGCGACCAGTACAAGGGCGCCCACGACTTCGCGATGGCGCCACAGGATCTGGTGAACGCCGTACGCGTACGCCTGAGCGAACTGCGGGAAGACCACTCGTCGCTCCTCGAGGACTACATCCTGGTCCTTCTGAGGCACCTGGCCGAAAAGTCCGTGCGTGTATCGACCCGGCGTGCAAGCACGATCCACCGGAATATCCTGGCTGTTCACGCGGCCCGGCAGGTGCTGTACCAGCAAGCGCACCCGGATTTCTCGGTGTATCGCATCGATTGGGCCACGTCCGCCATCACGGCGCTACGCTTCAGTCTCCCGCATATCGCGTTGGGAGAAGCGCCCGACGAGTTTGCGTTGCTTGCTGCTCACAAGCACGCGTGGAAGCTCGCAGACCTGGATGCCGAAAATGCCCTTCACGATCTGCTGTCAATCAGCGACCCCGTTGAGCGTTGCCTTCGGGCTTTCGAAATTTCAGACCGTCTTGGCCCTGCCCAACTCGGGGATATGGTCATCGAGGCCGTCGAAAAAGCCCCTGGCGAGGGTGAGCAGAAAGCGAATGCCCTGGCCTTCTACCTGGCCATGCGCCGCATACCAGATATCCCGTTGTACGTCTTCGAGGCGCTGGCCGGGCCCTTGGAAGCTTGGTTGAGCAGCATCGGAGAAGACGCCAAGCACCGATCCAGCACGGTGAGGATTCTCCAGGATGCGCCTGATGCTCTCAAATCCGCCTCGGAAGAAGCACGGTTGACCTTCAAAGGCCATCTCGCGGCATTGTTGAACGGCGTTTGGGATGAGTCAGACCTTCAAAGCGCCGCGGACCAACTTGCCCGGTTGTGGGACGCCCTGGGACTTGCTGAGACGGAGTCGGGGCAGCATGCGCAAGTCGCGTAGCAGGTCTGAAAGCAATGTGTGTAGAACAACGACTCGTTTTGAGTCGGAAACATAAAGAAGGAGAAGATACTATGTGTTCACCCAGGACTTTCTTCAGGCACCCAAGCACCCTTTCGAGTACTTGCTTTGCCACGGTCGCACCGGTTGCGTTCAGCTTGCCTCACGCACTTTATGCGGCGGGCCTGCTCAAGACCGACCGGCTCTGCCACTTCGTAGGACTCAGGCAGGATACGCGTAAGCAATGGAAGAATCCCGCCCAATACGGCCAACTGTGGCAGGCCATCGCCAAGCTGGGCATCAGCAGAGAATCCATCGACGAAGAAGCAGGGAAGCTCCAGGGCATCCTTCTGGGCCACGCGCTTCAACCCAAGCGCGACACGCTTTTCAACAGCGGGATGAAGTTCTCCCGCGACATTGCGCACACCCTGATGGTTTTGTCGCGTGTCCGCGGGCAGGTCTTCTCCCCGGCCAACGAACCCGACTATTCGTGGGATGCACTTCTCTCCAGCATCTTCTGCGTGCATGCCACCCGGTTTGAAGGCGTTCCTCTCACCGACCCAGTCTGGCCCCAGGAGCTGATTGAGGCGGAGCGCAAGGTCCGGGAGGAGAACAAGCCGAGGTGCCTTTTCCGGGAATCCCGTCGGGTCTGTCACTGGTAATCTGGAAAGCGGCATTTCCTCAGAGCGCAAACGAAAGAGGTCTGACATGATACCAACGGTTGAAAAAGAAAAGAACCTTCGCGAACGGATCCTGAGCGTATTGCCGGCGGGCACATACGCCATGCACCGGTTCCTGGATCTAGTGGATGTCCGCGTGGATGAGGTTTGTCCGACTGCTTGTGTGGAGACGGGGCCGCAACCCCGTCTCCACCTCAATGCCGCCTTTGTGGAGACGCATTGCCAGGCCGACGAACACCTCTTCCTGCTTGTGCTCCACGAATTGCGCCATCTCATCATGGGCCACACACAGCTCTTTCCACGCACGGGCGACGCGGAGAACATTGCGTTCGACGCGCTTATCAACGCGGCGCTGTGCCATGAACTGCCAAAGCCCGAGTATGTATGTTTCTTCGAATCCCTGAACGGCACTGGGACCACTGCCCAGCGGCTTCTCCGACCGCCCGAGAACTGGTGCGAGCTTCGCAACCTTACCGATGACCGCAAGGTAACCCCGCGCCTCATACCCGAGCTCTACGGGGGCTGCTCCATGTCCGTCAAAGAGAAGCGGCTGCTTTACCGGCTCTACTTCAAGGATCCCGCGAAGGTGAGCTTCCAGGAGATTGTTGATCTCTTGCGTTCTCAGAAAACGCCCCTGGAATTGCCCTGCCTTCTCGGGGATCACGGAGCCGCCTTTGGCGAGGGCGGCAATGTCGCCGATTCCGCGTCCCGGGGCTGGCAGGGAGACGAAGACGCCGATGCCTTGCGTGACGGAATCGTGAAACAGATACTCCGGGATATAGCCGACCGGATGAAGACATCCGGCAAGCTGGCTGGGTTAGGCGGGAATGCCTGCAACTTCCTCATGCCCGAAACCGTGAACCCCCGCCGCCAGTTTCTGGTCGCGCTGCGTCAATTCCTCATGAAAGCCGCCATTTTCAATGTCCACAATGCCGGGGGCTTCGCTTATCGCATCGTGAACCAGGCCATCGAATTCAACACGCCCGTGCCGGAGTGGCGCGACCGCCACGCTTGCGCCAAGGAAATATTGCTGGAATCTCCGCCACTCATGTTTCAGTCATCGGTTCAGCGGAACCGGCGGCGCTGGGAGCGTTCCTCCCAGGCGCACGTTTACCTCGACATCAGCGGCTCGATGGGCCGCGACCTGCCCTGGCTGGCAGCGGCCCTCGACCCCCTGGAAAAGCAGGGCAAGTGCCGCATCTTCGTGTTCAGCACCGTAGTCGATACTGTCCGCAGGGGAATGCTTCTGACCGGCAAGCACAAGAACACATACGGTACCGACATCGACTGCGTGCTCAGGCACGTCCTGGAACTGCCAAGGCACCTGGCCCCTTCCCGGGTTGTCGTGCTGACCGACGGATACACCCGCTGTCCGGAAGACCGTCTGGCCCGTGAATTCCAAAAACGACGCATGAAACTGTACGTCGGCCTTGTTGGTCACAGCTCTGGCACATACCTTGAACGCTATGCTACATTAATGACCACGTTGCCGGAGCCAAGGTAATGGTGGGGGCAAGCGGGCCATGAATCGCTCGCTTGCCGCCCGTTTTGCGCAAGACACCGGCCGAATGAAAGGAGTCATTAATCCGTGGACGATGTAATTGTTCTCGAT
The DNA here is from genome assembly GCA_035416745.1 of Candidatus Hydrogenedentota bacterium. Taxonomy (NCBI): domain Bacteria; kingdom Pseudomonadati; phylum Candidatus Hydrogenedentota; species Candidatus Hydrogenedentota bacterium. Next base: position 4,330 of record DAOLNV010000117.1, read on the forward strand.
CATACCGTGGAACTCTACGTGGCCACCCAGTGCATATGCGGACGGAAACTTCCCGAAGACCTCCGCGACACGGTCGCGAAAGACGTCAAGAAGCAGTTCAACAAGTGGTTTAACGCATCCTCGGTGCAGCACGGCGTTGAAGGGAGCTGGACGCTGCCGGACGGCACACTTGCCGAGGAGAATGTCGATATCGTCTATTCCAAGTGCGACCGCGAGACTCTGGAGAGCATTGCCGACGAGGTCAAGGGGTTTGCTGTCGCCGTAGCCGATCGCCTCAGCCAGGACCGCGTTTCCCTGGTTATTGACGGCACCATGCTCCTTTACCCCCGCTCCCGGACCGATGTGCCGTGCGTGCACGAAGCGAGGAAACTTGCGGAGCCCACGGAGCACGACCTTGCCGAAGCCGTCAGGGCGGCCAGTCCCGCCGCCAGAGTGGACCGGCTCAAGGCCATTCACGCGCTCGTACAACGCGACTGGAGCGAGGACAGCGGCCTTGAAGCCGCCCGCGACCTCTTCTGCGGCCTGCTTGGATACGAATACGCCGGAGGGCACCTGCCCTGCTACAAATGGCCCGACAAGCTCTCCGGCCATATCGCGGGGCCGCCCATGATTCTCGCCGATGCCAATGGGTTCAAGGTGGTATATCTGCAGCTCAGCCGGGAGAAACTGCTCCGGGTTCCCGAACGCGAGGTCATTGCGCGGATTCTTCACGACGATCCGTCCTTTCGCGGCGTCTTCGTCGTCTCGGACAAGGCCCGAAAACAGTGGGAGCTGGTCAACGCCAAGGTTTCCAGTGAGTCCGTGCGGGGGCTCATCCTCCGGCGACTGCAGATCGGCGTCGCCGACGGCGGACGCACCACCACCGAACGCCTGGCCATCCTCGATATTACCGGCGAAGACAAACTGGATGCCGCCGCGATCCAGCAGCGCCATGACAATGCCTTCGACGTCGAAGCGGTCACAAAGGGGTTCTACAAAGACTATGTCGCGGTGTTCGAGCAGGTCGAAGCGCTGCTCCCCAAAGAACTCGATGCCGAGAACCGGCGGAGATTTGCCCAGACCCTGTTCAACCGCCTCATGTTTCTCCGGTTCGTCGAACGCAAAGGCTGGATGGAATTCGGCGGCCGAGTTAGGTATGACTACCTGCACGCGCTCTATAAAGCCGGACAGAACGAGAAGAAATCGTTCTACCGAAACCGGCTGCGCCGCCTTTTCTTCGAGGGACTCTCCAAAGAGAAGGACCAGCCTGCCGACGTCATCGGCAAGGTTCCCTTCCTCAACGGCGGCCTTTTCGAGGAAACGCCGCTCGACAAGAAGGTGAAGAATGTCCCCGAAGAGGCGTTTGAACCCCTGATCGGCGCAAACGGCCTGCTCTACCGCTACAATTTCACCGTCACGGAATCCACGCCCGTTGACGTCGAGGTCGCGGTCGATCCCGAAATGCTCGGGAGAGTGTTCGAAGGGCTGGTAAACGCCAGACACGAGAGCGGCTCCTACTACACGCCCCGGCCTATCGTGGCCTTCATGTGCCGCGAAGCACTGAAAGGCTACCTTCTCGACAAGACCGATTGCCCGCCCGACGCGGTCTCGAGCCTCGTGGATGAGCACGACGTCAAGGGAATCACGCCGGTCGCCGCCGGCCAGGTCGTTGACGCCCTCGAACACCTCAAAGCCGTTGACCCCGCCTGCGGCTCCGGCGCCTACCTGCTCGGGCTGCTGCAGGAAATGATCAGCCTATACCAACTCCTGTTCCGCGAGGAACTCGTCACGGATCCCCGCTCGCTTTACGACCTTAAACTCCACGTTATCAGCCACAACCTCTACGGCGTTGACATCGACCCGCTGGCCGTGAATATCGCCATGCTACGCCTCTGGCTCTCGCTCATCGTGGAATTCGAGGGCGGCAATCCGCCTTCCCTGCCCAACCTCGATTTCAAAATCGAGTGCGGTGACTCTCTGCTCGGGCCCGACCCGCAAATTACCGACCTCTTCCTGGTCCAGTTCTTCGAAGCTCAGGCAGCCGGCCTTCAAAAACTGAAAGACAAGTACATGAAGGCCCACGGCGAAAACAAAGAAGTTCTCCGTCAGTCCATCCAGAAGCAGCAGAACCGCATCGAAAAACAGCTCGCCCCGGCCCGGCAGGGCGCCATGCATTGGTGTCTCCAGTTCGCCGAAGTCTTCGGGGAACGACGCGGGTTCGACATCGTCCTGGCAAATCCGCCATACGTCAGACAGGAGCTCATCAGCGCAATCAAACCGCAGTTGAAGGAGACATACCCCAAGATATATGCGGGAACGGCGGACCTCTACTGCTACTTCTACGCCCGGGCTATCGAACTGCTTCGAGATAAAGGCATGCTCGTCTTCATCTCTTCAAACAAATGGTTCCGGGCCGGGTATGGCGAGAATCTGCGGCAACACATTGCCGACAGCTGCAATGTCCTAAGCATTACCGACTTCGGCGATCTTCCGGTTTTTGAAAGTGCTACAGCCTATCCAATGATCTTCGTAGCCAAAAAGAAGACCGGGAATGAAGAGGAGGACGCTGCAAGGGCAAGTCTAGAGCCTACGCGCTTTACGCGTGTAGAGTCCCTTAACCCGCCTTATCCGGATGTCTTGGCGATAATTCGAACGGAAGGCGATGCAATTCCTGAAGATGCTTTGAGGGGAAAGAACTGGACAATAGCCAAGGGTAAAACGGCTGCACGTCTTGCCCAAATGGAGCAGACAGGCGTGCGCTTGTCGGAGTATGTGGATAATCAGATTTACTACGGTATCAAGACTGGCTTCAACAAGGCGTTTATCATTGACGGTGTCAAGCGCGCCGAACTGATCGCTGAAGATCCCGGGAGCGCCGACCTCATCAAGCCGCTGGCACTTGGCAAAGACATACGCAAGTGGCGTATCGAACAGAAGGATCGGTGGCTCATATTCACTCGCCACGGCACTAGCATTGACGAATACCCGGCCGTCAAGCGACATCTCATGCGCTGGCGTGAGAATCTGGAACCACGCCCTCGGGACTGGCCCAGCGGCGAAGAATGGAATGGCCGCAAGCCAGGCCCATACAAATGGTACGAAATACAAGACAATGTCGCATACTATCAAGAATTTGACAGGCTGAAGATTGTCTATCCCGTCATTGGAAAAGGGCCTTGTTTTGCCTTCGATGACTCTGGCGCGTGTACAAATGACAAGGCGTTCATAATACCTGTAGACGATCTTTTCCTGCTGGGAGTTCTTAATAGTTCTCCATTCTGGGAAATGATAAGGAACATGTGCTCTCCCCTCCGGGGCGGTTTTTGGGAGTTACGCTCCGTGCATTTAGGAGAGATGCCGATCCCCATTCCTGAGCCTAGGCGCAAGAAAAGGGTTGAGCTCCTTGTCAGGAAATGCCTCGAGTCGCGCGAGAAAAGCAAAGCTGACTTGGAGCAGGAAATAGACGAGATAGTCGCGGGTCTGTATGGGCTGTAGGGAGGCGTCGGGGGAAGTTGCTCTGAACGATATACAAGAGGCGTATGTTGGCGCGCGAAGGTGCCCCTTTGAACGGTTGACGGCTCCGAGAACCATCCAGTCTGGGAAGAGCGGGAGAGCGCACGATAATCTTGTAGGCTCGCAGCTAACAGTAGGGGAATACACGAGATGGAGCGACGGATCCGAGGAGCCTTGGAGACACGTCCACGAACCGAATCCATTAAGAAGGTGTTCTGGGAATTATTGGGGTTCGATCCTGTTCGGGACAGCCTCGGCCCGCTCTTCCTGGGCCATTCTGACGTAACGGATGTAGAAGTCTTCGGGGCGTTGGAGGATTTTCCGCTTGTCCTTGTGACGTTTGATGGCCTCAGCCATTGGGGGCCTGCGCAGGTACACGACGCCTGGATGAAGGTCAGGAAGACATGGCCGTCCTGCCTGGTTCTCGGGACGGATTCGGCGCGGGCCGACTGGGTCCTTGCATACCAGGAGCCTGGCAAGACTAAAGTTATCCTGCTGCCCATTTTCAAGGACAAAGACTATAGTGCCCAGTCCTTAGGGCGGATCGCCTTCGCACTTGACCTGTCGACATCCGCGAACGCCATCGATATTGAGAAGGCGCTGGCAGGAGCGCTCAATTGGCGGCGTTGCGATGCGCTGGTAGACCAATGGGTTGAGGAGCATAGCGGGCCGTCGCAGCCCGCCCTGTCACTCTGGATGGAGACCATGCGCGCGTGGCCACTATTCACTGAAGAACAGGAGAGAGAAGTCTTCGAGAAATTGGCAGGATTGTGGCCGATGGACGACCGTGACGGTCAATTGTGCCCCTTCGGCCGGGCGCGGCCCTATTTCGAGGAATGCGTGCTCAGGAATCTTCGCCTCGTCGCCTGGCTCGCCCACAAGTACAAATGGGCTTGCCAATCCGCCAATCAACTGCTGGATACGCTGCAGGAAGGCACGATTGGCCTTATGCGCGCGGTACAGCGCTTCGATATCGCGAGGGACGTCAAGTTTTCAACGTTTGCATATTACTGGACTCGCCAGACGATAACCCGGTACTTGCATGAAACCTTCGGAACGATACGAGTGCCCGTGCATGTCCATGAACAGTTAACGCGGATGAAGCGCGTAGAAAGGGACTTGTCTCAGAATGGGATGCCCTTTCCTCAAATGGAAGACATCGCCAATGCTATGGGGATGCCGCTGGATCGTTTCAGGGACCTGCTTTCCGTACCGCGTTACCGCCTTGCGTTTCAAGACAACTGCAAAGTAAGCTCCCGCACGCATCCCCAAGTTCCTGACGGTGCTTTTGGCAATACGCAGAGTTATATTGCCATGATTCTGGTGAGAGCGACTGTGGACGAGGCCCTTTCGGCCCTGCCGCCCAAGGAGGCAGAGATCATCCGCCTGCGTTTTGGACTTGACGGTGATGCTCCCAAAACTCTGCAAGAGGTCGGTAACTTGCTGGGCTTGACCCGTGAACGCATTCGCCAAGTAGAGAAACAGGCTCTGGAAAGATTGAGCAAACCACCCCTGAAAGCGCTCCTTAGACCGTGTTGCGAAGAAGTCCTGAATTTCGATTCGCCCTTCTTCGCCGGACTCAACTAGGAAGAGGAAGTTACGAGCTGCCATGCCACACGACATCATAGACAACCGGAAAGAGAAGCTGGTGGAGCACATCAACCAGATTCTGGGCACGACGGAGTCCGCGAAGTTCGCGGTGGGGTATTTCTTCCTGTCGGGGTTGGAGGCGATCCAGGAGAACCTGGCCAAGGTGAAACAGCTGCGGCTGCTCATTGGCAACACGTCGAGCAAGGAGACGATAGAGCAGATCAGCGAAGGGTACAAGCGGCTGGAGCTGGTGCAGACAGCCGAGGAGAAGGAGCGGTACCTCAAGCGCACGGAGAAGAAGCACCGGGCCGACGAAACCGCCGGCAACCTGCGCCAGACGATCGCGATGATGGACCAGACGGACGGCGGCGAGAGCCTCGTCAGGACCCTCATCCAGCTTATCGAGGAGAAGCGGCTGGATGTGCGGGTGTATACGAAGGGGCGGCTTCACGCCAAGGCGTACATCTTCGACTATCCGTCGGAGGGGCATTACGAGACCGGGATCGCCGTGATTGGCTCGTCCAACCTGACATTGTCGGGATTGACGCACAACACCGAACTCAACGTCGTGGTGCACGGCAACGAGAACCACGCCCGGCTGACCGAATGGTTTGACGGCCTGTGGGAGGAGTCCGACCCGTTCGAGGCGCACCTGATGGACGAACTCAAGGCGTCGTGGGCCGCGGCACGGGTCACGCCTTACGACATCTACATGAAATCGCTCTACGCCCTGGTGTCGGACCGCCTGGAGGAAAAGGAAGGGGGCGAAATCCTGTGGGACGACGAGGTCACGCGGAGCCTGGCCGAGTTCCAGAAGGTGGCGGTGCGCCAGGCCATTCAGATGATACGCGACCATGGGGGCGCCTTCGTCTCCGACGTGGTGGGGCTGGGCAAGAGCTACATCGGGGCGGGCATCGTCAAGCATTTCGCGCGAACCGAGCGGGCCCGTCCCCTCATCGTGTGTCCCAAGCCGCTGGAGGACATGTGGGAGAACTACAACGAGATCTTCGAGCTGAACGCGCGCGTGCTGCCCATGAGCCTGTTGCGCTATACCGGCAAGGGCGGATTGCAGAGCATTCTCGAGGAGCAGAAATACCGGGACCGGAACTTCGTGCTTATCGACGAGAGCCACCATTTCCGCCACCACAGTTCCCAGCGTTACGAGGTCATGGAAACCTATCTGGCGCGGGGCGACAAGAAGGTGTGCCTGTTGACCGCGACCCCGCGAAATCAGGACGCGCGGGACGTCTACAACCAGATCAAGCTGTTCCACCCCGACGATATCACCCATCTTCCCATCGATCCGCCCAACCTGAAGGAGTATTTCCGGCAAATCGACAAGGGCGAGCGGCGGCTTCAGGACCTCCTGGTCCACATCCTGATCCGGCGGACGCGGAAGCACATCCTCCGGTACTACGGGTACACCGAGGACGCCAACCGCCCGATGCGGGAGCTGTCCAACGGGCAGGCGAAACAATACCTCGACGGCGGCAAGCGCGCCTATGTGCTTGTAGCGGGAAGACACCAGTATTTCCCGCAGCGGGAGTTGGAGACGCTTCGGTACAGCGTCGAGGAAACGTACAAGGGGTTGTACGACCAGATCCGCCAGTATCTGGGGCGCCCGGCGGGAAAGAGGTATACGCCGAATCCCAACGAGGAACTGACCTATGCGCGGTACGGGCTCTGGCGTTACGTAAGAGCCGAGAAACAGAAGGCCAAACCCTATGGCGACCTGCAGCGGGCGGGCGTCAACCTGCGCGGCCTTATCCGCGTCATGCTGTTCAAACGGTTCGAGTCGAGCGTCTATGCCTTCCGGGAGACCCTGAAGCGGCTCGAGAAGATCCACGAGTACTTCCTGCAGGCGATCGACGAGGGATTCGTGCCTGCCGGCGAAGACGCCCAGAAGCTGCTGTACGAGTCCGACGCGCTCGACGAAACCGGCCTGATGGATTCGCTCCGGGAATCGTCGGGGCGGTACGACATCCGGGATTTCGACGCTGAGCGGTTGCGGGAACACCTTGAGGCTGACCGCAAACTGCTTGCGAAGATGGTCGGCCTGGTCGCTCCCATCACTCCGGACAAAGACGCCAAATTGCAGACCTTCCTCGCGAAACTCGACAAGAGCATCCGTAAGAAGCGGGGCAAAGTCCTGGTTTTCACGCAATACGCCGACACGGCGAGATACGTCTACGAGAATCTCAATGGGGATGGCTCGCGCAAGGATGTGGAGTCGATCTACGGGACGGACAAGAGCAAGGCCCGCATGGCCGCGCGTTTCGCCCCCCTCGCAAATCCGCACATCAACGTCGGGGACGAGCAGGAAGTCAACACCCTGGTGGCGACCGACGTGATGTCTGAAGGTCTCAACCTGCAAGACGGGGACGTCATCGTCAACTACGACCTGCACTGGAATCCCGTGCGCCTGATTCAACGGTTCGGGCGCATCGACCGTATCGGCTCTGAGAACGACGTCGTGTGGGGCTTCAACTTCCTTCCCGAGACGTCCCTGGAGAAGAATCTCGGCCTGCGCGCCGTGTTGGCGAAGCGGATTCAGGAAATCCACGACACCATCGGTGAAGACGCCGCCATTCTCGACGAGAGCGAGAAGTTGAACGAGGACGCGATGTTCGCCATCTACGAGAAGAAGGGGCAGCAGCTCAGCATGTTCGAGGACGAGAGCGGCGATTTCGTGGACATCAACGAAGCCGAAGAAATGCTCCGTTCGCTCAAGAAAGAGGACCCGGCGGAATTCGAGCGCATCGCCAACCTGCGGGACGGCATCCGCTCCGCGCGCCACGTGTTCTCGGGCCGCGGGAACTACGTGTTCTGCCAGGCCGCACGCTACCGCCAACTGTTCCTCACGGACGAGGACGGCGGGGTGGTATCGCGGGACGTCCCGGCGGTGCTCGGGCGGATTAAATGCTCCAAAGACGAACCGGCGGCGGTGATACCGCCCGGATACAACAGACAGATCGGGAAGGTCATGGAAATCTTCGCGACGGAGGTCAAACATCGCAGGGCCCAGCAGAAACACAGTCTCTCGCTGACAGTGGGCCAGACGTATGTTCTGCGCGAGCTGCGGGCCTTCTACACCTCCCTCGAAGACGGCGACGAGGACCTCCGCACACAAATCGCCATCCTGGAAGAGGCATTCAAACACCCCGTAACGGCCGCCATCCGCAACGAACTCAACCGCGTGCGCCGAAACGGCATCACCGGACCGAACCTCCTCAAGACCCTCAGCGACATCTTCCACGATCACGGCATGAAAGACCGCGAGACCTCCAACCGCCGCGAAATGGCCGAAGAAGCCGACGAAGTCCCCCGTATCATCTGCAGTGAAGCCATGCTGTAAGCTGGAGGCTTTCCGGCTTGAAGCGAATGCGACTCTCAACCTATAGGCCCCCAGAGGGTTGATTCGGCTGCTGGCACTGCGAGCCCGTAGCAGACAGCAAGAAGTCATGCGAGAAAACAGGGAGACCTTGATTCCACATTGAACAGCAAGGGCCCAGAATGCACGCGTGTAAACAAGGGTGTTCAAAAATCCCAGAAATTTTGTGAGTGCATGTGTATACATCTGCACCGAATCGCGTTTCCCCCCTCGCCCCCCTCGGTCTTCTCCGCACGCGCTGGCTGGCCGCGGTTGCTCGATGCCCCGACGGACGGGTTGCCTCGCTTGCTCCGGAAGCGGAAAACCGATCGGCCTCGGCGCCCTGCCGAATCAGCACGCACACGGCCGCCATGTTTCATGACTCGACGGCGGTTGTGCCGAACGCATGCGCCTCGCTGCTAGCGGTCCGGGAAGGCGTGCACGGAAAGGGCTAAGCTCCGGGACTAGCACGAATAGCAGAAATAGCACGGCCTTGTTGCGCGGCGTCTGCTCACCTGTTCACTCCACGCTCAGCACAAGAGGTGCGGCAGTCGCCTCGCCACACGAGAAAGTCAGCAACTGCCCAACGCGGCTTCCTCGCGGTCTCTCCGCCCCGTTAGCGGGTCAAAGCCCGCGTTTCAGTATCAAGACGCCCAACCACGATGCGACTGCATCACGGAATCTCCGTCCTGGCTGTCGCGAGCGCCGGCCCTCGGGAGTAATCCCTAATCGATCCCGCGCTTCTCGGGCAGTACAATGCAGGTCCGTCAGGGCGGCGCCATCCTTGCGGCCGAGCCCTTGGCGTTGCTCTTGGCGTCGTCTGCAAAACGTGCACCTTCCCCATTCGGAGTTATTTCGAGAGTGGCGATACTTGGTCCTAGACATCGACCATGATCGGGTGGGATTCCAAGCATGGTCAGCCCCGCTGACGCGTCGGAAACCGAGGGAAGATTTGGAACCCGCAAAGAGGTGAAAAAGACCGGAATTCTGGAGTTAGGACGGAGTTACGAAACAAAAAAGGACTCACACTTTCTTGCGTAAGTCCTTGATTTGATTGGTGGGCCGCGGGCGACTCGAACGCCCGACCTT
>DAOLNV010000118.1 GCA_035416745.1 Candidatus Hydrogenedentota bacterium
GCGCGTCCTGGTAACAGTACCACACCAGTTTCTCGATGCCCAGGCAGGTGGCGATGGTGTAGGCCTTCATGGCATGGACGGCGAGATGTTCACGTGAGCCGCGCCATGGGTAGACGCCGCCGTCCGGGTCGCCCAGTTCGGTGATCCAGACGGCCCCGGGGTGGCCATACTTGGCGGCTGCGTTCTGTACGCGCAAGAACTCGTTGTAATACGTGCGCGGTTCGGAAACGTAGGCGTGCATCGCGGGATGATTCACTGGCCTGAGCGCCCCAACAGCGTGCAGGCCTTCGATGCCCGGCGCGGAATCAACACCCATCGCGCCCGACATCGCGGAACCCACCAGGAGCGCGTCGGGATCGGTCTCGCGGACGGTCTCGGCCGACCTGCGGAGCAGTTCGTAGAGCTCGTCGCGCGGACCGTCCCAGAAACGGCTCAAATTGGGCTCGTTCCAGAGTTCCCACGCATAGACGCGGCCCTTGTAGCGCGTGACCGTGCGGCGGATATATTCGAGGAAAAGAGGAATGTCTTGCGGCGCGATGTAATGGTCGCGCTTGGCGCCTTCCGCATTCGTTTCGATGGCGTTGTTGTCGAACACAAGCAACGCGAGCACGTTGACGTTATGCTTTTCCGCGGCGTCGAGGTAACTGTCAAACTCGCTGAAATCCCAGGTCTCAGGACCTTTCTGAGCTGTGCTCCAATGAAAATCGGTTCGCATCAGCCGCACGCCCAACGCTTGCAGAAGTGCGTATTCTTCGTCGGAACGGCTGTAACCGGCATGGCAGACGCCCGATGGCTCGCCGACGGCCATACGCTCGCCGCGCTCGAAAAACACGGGCGGCCACATGGTCGTGGCGACCATGTAAAGCGCAGGAACGAGAATGACCAGCCATGCCGCGGAATACGCCATTGCGCCCGCCACGGGGCCCGCTGCCGGGGACGCAGCCGGAGTGCCCTCGGACCCGGTTTTCCGGCGCGGCCACAACAACGCCGCCGCCCCAAACACGAGCCACGCGGCATATAGAGCTGGCGTCACAATACGCAGCTTCTCCGTGAGAAGCCGCACGAGACCCAGGCCGAGACCGTATTCAACGATAACGCCGGCCACCATGAATCCGAGCATGCCAAAGGCCCACATGAAAACCACCGCGGGCAACGCCAGCGCCCACGACAACCCGCTCAAACGTGTCGATGCATTGAACAGCGCGGCAAAACCGTATCCCAGCACAAGCGCGATGGGCCACGCCGACTCCTGGCCGGTAAACATGAAGAGCGCCGCTATGGCCGCGTGCGTCACGAAAGCGAACCGGAACCGGCCGGCCACGAGCGCCACCGCGGCTCCCAGCACGAATAGCGGGTTCGCGGCAATGTTCACGAAGCCCACGTATTTCAGTTCGTACCGCCCGATCATCTCGCATGTGAAAATGAGGCGGAAGAATGCGGACAGCATCAGAGACGCCATGAACAGGCTCTCGGCCAGGGCGGCCGTGCTTTGCAGCCGTCTGGCGGGAGCAAGGGACAGCGCAGGCACGCGACGGCTGTGCGAGGCCATCACGGCGTGAAAGACAAGCGAGACGGTCCAGAAATACGGTGCCCAAGCCATGCCCGAAGCGAGCCACGTCAGCGCGGCCCATGCGCCGATGGCCAGGGCGATTCCCGATAGCCACGGCAGACGCGGCTGCGTGCCAGCATGGCCCCGCAAACGCTCGTGCAGCGCGGTGTCGCCGAGCAATGCGAAGGCCATGCACACGGTCCAGAAGCTCAGCGGCCACGTGATGGGCAACCCTGGGCTGAAGGGGTCGCGAACCGTAACGTACGCAAGCAAGACGAACAGCCCCGCCGCCGCTGTCAGATGAAACAGGCATTCCGCGCGCACAATGGCGGCGCGGATGCGGGGCAATTGTGCCGCCAGGCCCGCCAGAAGCAGTCCCACGAGCGGAATTGCCGCCACCATTGCGCTCGCCGTGTTCTCGGCAACGAACGGAGTGCTCCGGAACAATATCCAGAACGCATGCATGGGAATGAGGACGAATACCTCGCCCCACGCAAACAGGCGTGCGGCTCGCAGGGAAAATGGGAAAGCGATTGGCTGGTTCGGTGGCTTGAATCCGTACGTACTCATGGTACCTCTCGGGCAGGCGTCGTCCACGATTGGGCGGGACCATCCGCGCAAATGTGCTTGATCCGCCCGGTACATTAGCATACCCGAGGCCGGAATGCGTACCGGCGCGGGAAGGCGGGCCCGTTCCGCCACTTCTGTTCGAAGGGTAAGAAGGGTGGGGTAGGGGGGAAGGTGGGAAGGTGCGAAGGGCGGGAGGGGGATCGTTCATTCGGGTAGGGTCTTGTCTTCGCCAGTTTTCTTTGGCTGCGGGCTGGATGGTTGAGCGGCACGGAGAGCCTCTATGCGTTTCTGCTGGGCGGTGGAGGCTTGACGTCGGGGACGTGTGTATTTCTCTCCCTGGTGACTCGTCTGCTGGAGATGTCCGATGAAGTTCGAGAGCATCCCGCTGACACGGCGCGCCCGGTCAAGCAATCGAAGGTAGTCCGCTTCGTCTATGTAGTTCTGGTCGCGCGCCACGTGCAATTGTGCGCGAATCTCGCCGCTCGAACCTTTGGCGATGTACAGGAATTGAACGAACTCATTCTTGGCGCCGCGTTCAAATCCCTCGGCGATATTGGACATGATGGACACCGCGGCCCGCCGAATCTGCTCGCGGAGATCGTGATCGCCCCTCCAGCCTTCTTTGCGCGTCTGCGCATAAACGTCGTTTGCCAATTCCCGCGCCCGCTGGTATACGTGCAGGTCTTCGAACGACTGCGCTACGTTGCGCTTCCCCGCCTCTTGAGTCCCCTTCTCACCCTTCTCACCCTTTTCCATCTCGTTCGTCCCCTTCCCACTCTTCCCACCCTTGGTGCGCCCTCGCCTTCCCGGCCCGCATCTCGATGCGCTTAATCCCGGCCCCGGTTGACCCCGGAAACTGACCACACTCATAGAGTAATGCAGTAATGGGTATAGATCAAGAATCTGACTTGATGCAGGCAGTTCTCAGCGGCGGCCAGGCGCGTTCTTTGGGGCGCCGCCCCCCGCTGTCTGTAAGAGCCCCTCTTCGGCTAAGATGTCTTGCGATGAGCAATTGCGCCAGCGGCTTCGCGGCCCAGGCGGAACCTGCAGGAGGTAATCGTCATGCTTAAGCCCGTGTTTCTGCTTATGGCTGTCCTCTCCGCATTTGGTGCGGCCTCCGCCGTGGGGGAACTGCCCATTCCCGAGAATGCTCTATGGGAACCCATCGTGGATGAGGTGTACCTGCAGGAAGTAGGCAGCCTCATCGAGACGAGCAGCCCCCTGAATGCCGTGGCGGTATTCCAGGGCAAGGCCTATGTGGGCGATATGCAAGGTGTGGCCGTTGTCGACGGGGAAACGCTTAAGCGTCTCGATGTTCCGCTCGGCAACGTCACGCGGCTCAGGGTGCTCAACGATGCCCTGTGGGCTGCGTCGCCCAAGGGCTTGCTCACGTTTGACGGCGCGGCGTGGTCGCTCGCGGCGGACATGCCGGTAACGGACATGTGCCTGCGCAATGGGCACGTGGCCTTTGCCTCGGGGACGGCGCTGTACACGATTGACGGCGCCAGTGCAGTCCCGCTGGCGGAGAACAGCCCCACCGAACTGCTCGGGATCGCACCATACAGCGGGACGATCTACGTCCATGACGGCAGGCGGGTAGGCCTCCTGGAACGCGGGAAGGTCGTCTACGACGAAATCACCGACTGGGGTTCGCTCGAACATGGTTGCTCGATCCGCAACATCATGTCCTACGGCAGCCGCCTGTACGTGGCCACCGACGAAGGTCTCTGTCTGTTGCGCGGCATGACCTGGTACCACATCAGAGGCGAGGATGGTCTCTGTTACGAAGATACCACTTGCCTCGCGCAAGGATTCGCTCGCGAGCTGTGGATCGGGACCATGCGCGGGGCGATTCGCAACGCCGGCGGCGAATATCAGTTTCTGGGATATCCCCGCTGGATTCCCCACGACAAGGTCAACGCCATCGCCTGCGGCGATAACGTGGCTTATCTGGCCACCGATGGCGGCCTCGGCATCATCGCCTACGAGCCTTATACCCTCGCCAAGAAGGCGGCATATTACGAGCGATGGCTCGACGAGTGGGGCCAGAAACGCCTCGGATTCATCCACAGCCTCTTTCTGCTCGACGGCGAGTGGCAGCGCGAGGTGAGCGACAACGACGTGGGTTACAGCAGCCACTATCTCCACGCCAAATGCTTCGAATATGCGGTCACGGGCAATTTGGAAGCGCGCGCCGAGGCCGTCGACATGATGAAGTCAATGAAGTGGAGTGAGGAGATTACGCCTATCGACGGGTTTCCGGCACGCTCGATCTATGCGGTCAACGAACCCTGCCTCAAGGCGCAGCACGGTTCGGGGGGCCTTCCCGCCGAGTGGCATGCAACCCCCGACGGCGTCTGGGAATGGAAGGGCGACACGTCAAGCGACGAAATTGACGCGCACGTCTACGCCACAACGGTTTTCCTCCATCTCATTGCGAATGACGAAGAGCGCCCCTGGGTCACAGAACACCTGCACCGCGTTATCGGCCATATCGTGGACAACGGCTTTTGCCTTCGCGACGTAGACGGACAACCTACGCGGTGGGCCCGCTGGGACCCCGAGTACCTGCAAACACCCTATGGTTATTACGCACGCGGATTGAACGGCATGGAGGCCTTCAATTACATGACCACCGCATACTACTTCACGCGCGACCCCAAATTCCTGGCGGCCAAAGAGCAGCTTATCGGATGGAACTATTTCGGAGACATTCTCCGGCAGAAGCTGACGTTCCCTGCGGGAGCGTTTACGCATTTCGACGATCGGTTGGCGTTCTACGCCTATTTCCCGTTGATCCAGCATGAAACGGAGCCGGAACTCAAGACGCTCTGGCTGCGGAGCCTCGAGCGAAGCTGGGAAGTGAAACGTATCGAGGCCGTGCCATGGTTCAACTTCATCTACGGCGCGCTGACCGGCAACGACTGCGAAACCCGCCGCGCCGTGGAGCATCTGCGCGCGTGGCCGCTGGATCTGCGCCGCCACTCGTACACCAATTCGCACCGCGACGATCTCTACCCCCCGAACGGCTGCCGTACGTACGCCGGGAGGCCCAAGCCGCTCACGCCCCGCGAAGGCGAACCCGACCGGTGGGACGGCGACTTCATGCGGCTGGACGGCACGCTCGAGGGCAAAGTCGTCGCCGATCCCGGCGGGTGGCTCGATGCCTACTGGATGGGCCGGTACTATGGCATGATCACCGCGCCCCGAACCGATGACACGAGTCTCACGACCGTTCCTGACCGGGGCCTGCACCTGGGCGCAAAACCGTATGCGGGTCCGCCCCGTCCCAAACTGCGCCACGAACAATAGGAAGACATTCTTGCCTGTCAACGCGTGGTCACAACGGCGATCTCGTACACGTTTACCCGCGGCACCGTGAACCGCGCCACGTCCCCCTCCTGGCTCACGGGGACCGCGATTTCCTCGCTGTGTTCCGGGCTCGCGATTGACACCGTATCCGCCTTCAGTCCGTCCGGCAACCGTAGCGCCACGGCGACGTTTTCCTTTGGCTCGCCGTCCCGGTAATTGACCAGATGCACAAGCCGCCGTCCCGGCTGTTCCGTCACTTCCGCGCACAGGCCGGAGGTGCTTGCCTCCGGCCCGCTTCCCGCGAGCGTTAGCACGGGCTTGCTATCGCACGCGCGCCGAATGCCTTCCAGGATGTCCCCATCGGCGGGAATGCGGACCACGGCCTCTTCCGGCAACCCCGCGAGGCCGGGAACGGCGCGGGGCCGCATCCACTCGTCGTGGTTAGCGGCGGGCCCCACGATGCACACTCGGCCTCCGCCCGCAACGTATTCCTCGATCTGCCGCAAGCGCGAATCCCCCATCGCCACGCACCCCGCCAGGACCAAAGCCTTGTAGCGCGCCAGCTCGCCGAGGTGTTCGTCGTAGATGATCTGAAAACACGCCGGCGCCTCGATGAGCGTTTGTTCGACCCGTTGGGTGAGTTGGGCGTGTTCCGGCGGCGCGAACATCTGCGACGGGAAGCTTCGCAGCACAGCCACATCGGCGACGACTTCGGCGCGGCGAAGCAAGTCTCGCCGCTGGTGGAAGAAACGGATAAACGGTTGAAGGTCCGGGTCAATGGGGTTGTTCATGCCCGGCCGTTCCACCGCCTTGCCGTACTCGAACCAGCACATGCATCCCAGGCAATCGCGGTTGAACGCCATCGTCTCGGCGGCCTCGATCGGCGACGTGGTGTAGTTGAACGCGATGTTGTCCATGCGGCGCGCGACCTTGAACGTGCGAATGCGCGTGAGCAGTTTTCCGTCACGATATCCGGGCCGCAGGCTTTCATCCCAGTATGCCTCGCCGCCTTGGAGCAGGCGGCCGTGGTCGACGGGCGCATGGATCGCCCCCCCCACCCCGCCGGGGTTGCATTCCACCAGCACGTCTTTCCGCAGGCTGCGCCCGTACTTGCTCATGTCGTAATACGAATCCGCCAGCGCTTTGCACGAATAGTCAAGCCACGCCCGGCGGAGCAGACTGTCCCCGTCCGCGTCTTCAGGAGGCATAACCTGGGCCGTATCGGTGATGCCCATCTCCTTGAGTTGCTCAGGTGTGAAGGTATCGTTCAGATAGACGCGAAACGCGGCAATCGAGTACGGGTCCCAGCCGGGCCCGACATGGTAGTTGTCGAAATGGAGCAGGTCGGTCTGGATTTGCTCGACCGCGAAGCGCACGATCTGGCGGTAGTAAGCCTGTGCGTCCGGATGGTTGCGGTTCCAGTAGTAACGGTACGTGGCCTTGCCGTAGGTGACGGGGCTTCCGTCCGGATTGAGCAGGACCCAGTCTTTTGCCTCCGGCTTCTCCTTGAAGAACAGTTCCCACATGAACGCCCCGCTGTACGTATAGACGCCTACGCGCATCCCCGCGTCGTGGCACAGCTTCGAAAACGCCACCGCGTCGGCCATGCTTTCGGCCTCGGCCGCCATTCCCGCGCCCTTGTAGCAATGCATCATGACGAAGTTCACGCCCAGTTCCTTGAGACGCGCCACCATTTCCGGGCTATGCTCGCGCGCGTACCCCTCGCGCTGCCCGGGGGTAGGCTCGTACCCCTCACTGCCATCGCGGCGCACGCGAAACAACAACGGCTCCCAGCTTCCCGCCATCACAATGCCGTCATCCGCCAGCCACTCGGGACGCGCCGCCTCGGGCAACGTCAATACTTCAGCCGGAGCCGCGCCGGCCAGCGCAATTGCCAGCCCAGTGACCATGAAAAGAAAGCTCGTTCTGATTCCGTGTTTTTCGCTCATGGATGCCCCTCCTCCAATCGGTCTGTCGACCGTCCTGAGACTATTATGGCGAGGATAGCGTCGGGGGTCTATTATCGGGGATGTCAGATCCCCTACATCCTCATAGCTATGCCCTCCGCGGGGCATCTTCCCGGAACCGTAGCAAGCGTGCGGAATTCAGTACAACCGCAACCGACCCGATATTATGTCCCAATGCGCCCAGAATGGGCGTCAGCGCGCCTCCGGCGGAAAGTATCAGCATCAAGGCGTTGTAGGCGAGGCCGAATGCCAGTATGTTTTCGTTAATGGTCCGGCGTGTGCGTTTCGCAAGGCGCATCAGCAAGGGAAGAGGTGCAAGGCCGTCTTTCATGAGCACGATATCCGCCGTTTCGAGCGCCACCGTATTCTCCCGTGAACCAATGCTCACCCCCACAGTCGCCGCCGCCAATGCGGGGCCGTCGTTGGTTCCGTCTCCGACATAACAGACGCGGCGGCCCTCTCGTTCCCGAGCCCGAATGTACTCGTATTTGTCCTCAGGCAACATTTCGGCCAGTACGCGGTCGCGCGGGATTGACAATTCGTCCGCGACCCGGTGTGCTGCGTCAGGATGGTCGCCTGTAAGCACGACGATTTCCCCATAGCCTGCCTCGCCAAGACGCCGCAATGTGTGGGAAGTCTCCGGCCGCACTGCGTCCTCCAATACCAGCATGCCCCTAAGGCTGGTCCCTTCGGCGACGTAGAGCGCCATTCGCCCGCTTTGGGCGCAGTTCCGGGCGCGCTCGTGTGCTTCACAGGATATCGCTACGCCGTGCTGCAGCATGAACCGCTTGTTGCCGCAACGCCAGACGCCGTTCCCGTTGCCGCCGCCTGCACTCAATTCGAAGACTCCGAGGCCTGCCTCGCGGCGGATATCCGCCGAGTGAGAGACATTCATCCCCCTCTCGATGCCCGCAGTTATCACGGCGCGCGCAATGGGATGCTCGGCCGAATATTCGAGCCGGACGGCATGCCGCAGAAGTTCATCGTCGCCGATTCCGTTTAACGGGATGATTTCGGTGAGGCGGTAAGCGCCCGATGTCAGTGTTCCTGTCTTGTCGAAAACGAGCATGTCAGTTTGCGCGCATGCCTCGAGATACTTTCCGCCCTTTACGAGGATGCCGCGTTTCGATGCACGGCCCAGCGCGGCCACTACCGCCGTCGGCGTCGCCAGCACAAACGCGCACGGACATCCTACGATCAGCATCGTGACCGCGCGATGAACGTCTCCCGTCGCATACCAGACTGCCGCGGCAAGAGACAGAATGCATGGGGTGAACCATTTCGCGTATACCTCCGCCGCCCGCAGGATTGGCGCGCGATGCTCTTCCGCCTCGGCAACAAGATGCACGATCTTCCCCTGCGTCGTGTCGTCTCCCGTGCGTTCGATCCGGATCTTCAGCGCGCCTTCGCACGTCATCGTGCCCGCCGATACAAAATCGCCGCACGTCTTGCATACCGGAACGCTTTCGCCCGTCAGCATCGATTCGTCGACGTCGCTGGCGCCTTCCGCAACCACGCCGTCCACCGGGATCACGTCGCCCGGGCGGCTCAGGACATGCTGGCCCGGCTTCAACAAGCGGATCGGGACCAGCTCTACGGCGCCGTCTTGCCTGATGACCCGGGCATGGGTAGGACTCTCTCCCGCGAGCATCTCGATATGCCGCCGCGCCCGCATGCTGGTGTATTCCTCGATCAAGCCACCAATAACCATGATGAACGCCACCACCGCCGCGGATATCCATTCCCCGAGGACCATGCTCGCCACTATCGCGAAGCTGACCAGCTCGTCAACGTTGGTCCGCAGCCGCGCAAGACCCCGAAGCGCGCTCCATACAATGCGGAAACCCGTGAAACACAGCGAGAGGCACGAAAAGGCGATTACGTAAGCCTCGCGTGCTTGAACAATGTACTGGGCGGCGACGGCCGCCACGATAAATCCGCCCGCAACCGCCATCTTCACAATATCCAGCAGCCCGACGTTGGCAAGGAGCCCTTTGTCGGCCAAGCGTCCTATCACTATTGCTGTCCTTTTCTGCCGTTCAGATCTACAGTGCGACCGCACGCCCCGCGCCTGGCCCGGCCGTAGCTGATAGAGTGCCCCTCGGGAGGCGAATCACGTATCAGGTGCGAAACGAGCGCAGCGCTTCTATGAGTTCTTCCGCCGCGCGATCCCGGTCGGCCTGAGTCGCGCCCCGCGCGATATGCTCCCGCGTGTGCTCATCGAGAAACTGGAGCATCAGCCCATTCATCGCGCCGCGGATGGACGCCACCTGTTGCATGATGCTGTGGCAGTCCGAATCCGTAACCGCGGTCTCGATTGCCCGCTTCAACGCGTTCACCTGGCCCTGAATGCGGTTGACACGCGCGAGCAGTTTCTTGCGTTCTCTGGCAATATGGCTCATGTGGCTATAATATACCCCCCTACCCTATTATGTCAAATCCTGCCCGTCGACATGCCCAACACCCCAACCAGTTTTCCATATCCCCATCCCGCGTGGGTTGACCCGAGACCCTCATCTGGCGTTGAATGGCAGGGGAGAGCCCCAAGGAGCTTTCTGCTCAATCAGACGCCCGGCCGGGTTTGGAATCGGGCAGATGCCCCGCCGGACGACTGGGGGAAGGAGGGGGTTGAATGGAAGCCACTATTGTGAACGAGTTGATCTCTGGCACGGGGATGATATTGGTGGGGACCATCGCCGCCGTGTTGTGGTGGTGGATTTCCAGGGCGCAGCTCCGGTGGTTCGCGGTGGGCGTCGGGCTGTGGCTGGTGGCGGTCGCGGTCAAAGTGGGGATTGCCATTCTGACCAACGGTCCGGTCATAGGATTCTTCAAAGGCCACCTTCCCAACTGGTTATTCATTACGCTCGGTGGCCTCTATGTTGGGGTCGAATCGAGCCTTTGCGAAATCGGCCTTACGCTGTTGTTGGTGCTCCTCTGGCGTGCGCCGGGCCGCGACGCCGGGCGCGCAACGGCCGTCGGAACGGGCGCGGGAGCGTTCGAAGCTATACTGCTCGGCGTGGTTGCGGTATGCACCGGGCTGGTGTTTGCTTTTGTTGACCATCCTCAAGTGGCCGAGGCGCGGGACGTCGCCGAGAAGGTCATGGCAACCACGCCGCTGATCTGGCTGATAGGCTCGGTCGAACGTGTTCTCGCTATTGTGTGTCACATGTCATCGCGCACGATGGTGCTGCTCGGGGTAACCAAGCGCCGCTACTGGCTCATATTCTGGGGATTCTTGTTGTTCACGTACATCGACTCCGCCGCGGGGGCCGCACATGTCTCGGGAAGCGTAGGCAGAGTGTCGATGTGGTGGATCGAACTGGCGATTGTACCTGCCGCGGCGGCAAGCGTGTTGGTGCTCCCCTGGTGCTGGCGCAAATGGGGCAAACCGGAGGAAGCGGCGCCCGCGTTTCCCTACGAACCGGCTGTAGAATCGCCTGAACACGAGCTGCCCTATGAGGAAGGAGACAACACATGACTGCCGGTACGACGGCTCGCCAGGGAAGCACCGCTTATCTGGTTTGGATCTGTCTGGTAGCCACGCTGGGCGGGTTGTTGTTCGGATACGACACGGCCGTGATCTCGGGCGCCATCGGGTTTCTTCAGAGCCGGTTCGGACTTGATCCCGCTCTCAAGGGCTGGGCGGCCTCGTCGGCCCTGCTGGGCTGTATCATCGGCGTGGTCATTGCCGGACCCGTCAGCGACAGGCTGGGACGCCGCCGCGCGCTTATTCTCGCGGCGGTGCTGTTTTTCGTTTCCGCTCTCGGCACGGCGTTTCCCCGCACGTTCGCTGAGTTCGTGATATTCCGCATCGTGGGAGGGGTGGGCGTCGGCATCGCCTCGATGACCTCCCCCATGTACATTGCCGAGGTCTCGCCCAAGCACATCCGCGGCCGCATGGTCTCGATCAACCAGTTTGCCATTATCTTCGGCATGCTCGTGGTGTACTTCGTGAATTACTACATCGCGCTCCAGGGCGACGAAGCCTGGAACGTGGCGCGCGGATGGCGGTGGATGTTCGGTTCCGAAGCTCTCCCCGCGTTTGCCCTGCTGGTCCTGCTCTTCTTCGTTCCCCCTACGCCGCGCTGGCTCGTGAAGCAGGGACGGACCGCCGAAGCCCGCGACGTCCTCGCACGCATCGGGGGGCCCGAACACGCGGAACGCGAATTGAACGAGATCGCACAGATGCTCTCGCATCAGAGCGAATCGCTTGGGCAGCTCTTCCGCCCGGGCATGCGCACCGCACTGGTAATCGGCGTCGCGTTGGCCATTCTCCAACAGGTCACGGGCATCAATGTCTTTTTGTACTACGCGCCCGAAATCTTCAAGAAGCTCGGGTCCGCGGCCAGTTCCGCCCTTCTCCAGACCGTCTTGGTCGGCGGCGTGAATCTGGCGTTCACCGTCATCGCCATCTGGACCGTCGACACGCTGGGCCGCAAACCGCTCATGCTAGTCGGGTCAGTGGGCATGGGGGTGTGTCTGTTCGCCCTTGGCCTGGCGGCTTCGCTGCGCCATATCGAGGCGTGGGCGCTGATCTTCGTGTTGGGCTACATCGCGTGTTTCGCGCTGTCGGTTGGTCCCGTGACGTGGGTGATTCTTTCCGAGATTTTCCCGACCAAGATTCGCGGGCGCGCCATGGCCATCGCGACGTTCTGCCTGTGGAGCGCCAATTTTGTGGTCTCGCAGACCTTCCCCATGATGGACGAGAGTCCGTGGCTGGTCGAGCGGTTTAATCACGGGTTTCCGTTCTGGGTGTACGGCCTGCTGTGTATCGTGAGCGTGGTGTTTGTGTGGCGGTTCGTGCCCGAAACAAAAGGAAAGTCCCTGGAAGAAATCGAGCGCATGTGGGGAATATAGTAGCCGTTTGACAGAAAATTCGGTGCAAGGAGTCCTCCGGCTCTGAACAATTGGTTCCAGGAACAACAGGAAGGCCCGCTATGAACTCGATCGAGCGTCTCAATGCCGCGCTGGCCCACAAGCAGCCCGACCGCGTGTGCGTGGATTTCGGGAGCACGCTCGTGACCGGCATGTCCGTGGTTGCCGTGACCAGACTGCGGAGGGCCTTGCTGGGCGACGACGGTTACAGGGTAAAGGTAGTCGACCCCTACCAGATGCTCGGCGAAATCGATCCGGCGCTGCGCGAGGCCATCGGCGCGGATGTCATGCCCGTCATGGGGTCCAGAACCCTCTTTGGCTTCGAGAACGCCGACTGGAAACCCTTCACCATGTTTGACGGGACCGAGGTACTGGTGCCAGGCAGGTTCAACGTGACCGAATCCGAACGCGGGGGGTGGGTCATCTATCCCGAAGGCGACACATCGGTTCCTCCGAGCGGATGGATGCCGAAAGAGGGGTTTTACTTTGACGCACTCTGTCGCCAGGATCCAATCGACGAGGCCCACCTGAACCCCGAAGATAATCTCGAGGAGTTTGGCCCTCTCAGCGATGACGAGGTGCGCCATTTTGCCCGCCAGGCGGAAGCTGCCCGCGCGCAAGGCATGGGCGCCGTGCTGAGCGCCCCCGGGACCGGCTTTGGCGACATCGCCCTCGTCCCCGCCATGTGGCTCAAGCGCACACGAGGCATCCGCGATGTCCAGGAGTGGTATATGTCCACGATCTCCCGCCGCGATTACGTCTATGCGGTGTTCGAGAAACAGTGTGAGATTGCACTGGACAATCTCGGGCGGCTCGCGAAGGCTCTTGGCGATACTGTGCAGGCCGCGTTCGTCACCGGCACCGATTTCGGCCAGCAGCACGGCACCTTCATTGCGCCGGCCGCCTATCGCGAACTCTACCAGCCCTTCCACAAAGAAATAACCGCTTTCATCCACAAACACACCACGTGGAAGACCTTTATTCATTCGTGCGGGAGCGTCGCCGCTCTTATCCCGGACTTCATCGCGTCCGGGTTCGACATCCTGAACCCCGTGCAATGTTCGGCGGCGGGTATGGATGCGGAAACCCTGAAACGCGAATATGGTAAAGACCTGGTGTTCTGGGGTGGAGGGGTGGACACGCAGAAGACCCTGCCTTTCGGCACGCCCGGCGAGGTATACAACGAGGTGCGCGAGCGCATCGCAATCTTTAACGCCGGGGGCGGGTACGTCTTCAACGCTATCCACAATCTCCAAGCCAATTCCCCTGTCGAGAACATGCTGGCGATGTTC
>DAOLNV010000119.1 GCA_035416745.1 Candidatus Hydrogenedentota bacterium
AATCGTGCCAATGTTCACGTGCGGCTTCGTCCGCTCAAATTTCTGCTTGGCCATGTCTACAATAACCTCCTTGCGCGTCCAAGCCCTGTACCGTTATCGAAAAAGCGTTATGGTGACGGCGCTTGTGGCACTCTTGCCTCTTGCACCCACCTTCACCAGTCATTATGAAGATGGAGCCCACGAGCAGAATCGAACTGCTGACCCCCTCCTTACCATGGAGGTGCTCTACCTACTGAGCTACGCGGGCCCGTAGCAGCCGGCATCAAAATGGAGCGGGAAACGGGATTCGAACCCGCGACCCTCAGCTTGGAAGGCTGACGCTCTAGCCAACTGAGCTATTCCCGCCCGTCTCTATCATCCAACGCTGCGCGCCTTGTGCAAGGCGCCAGCGATATAAGCAATGGTGGTGGGCGCTGGATTCGAACCAACGTAGGCGTAAGCCAACGGGTTTACAGCCCGTCCCCTTTAACCACTCGGGCAGCCCACCACTGTCCGAAAGAACAGGCGCTGCCACGAACTGTCCTTCCGAATGGAGCTGGCGAAGGGAGTCGAACCCCCGACCTACGGATTACAAATCCGTTGCTCTACCGACTGAGCTACGCCAGCGCCAAAAAACAAACGCCGCCGGAAGGCGGCGCTTCGTACTATAGCAAAGCGGGAAAAAGCATGTCAAGTTGCCGGCCGTCTTCCCCGCATCCGAGGCGTTCGCCTTTTGTTACACGGTTATGGCAAGATTCTATCAAACACCGGGCAAAACGTAAAGCATGTCAATTATGAGGGGAAATACCTATGCGATGGACACGACGCGAGATTCTCGGTTCCGGCCTCGCCGCCGCAACCGCCTGCACATTGGGCGCCAGCGCAAGAGCGGCCGAAACCCCGCCTCCCCCGCAACACGGACCCAGGATTGGACTGAGCATCGCCGCGTACTCGTTCCGCGAGTATCTGCCCCAAGGCGGCAAACCCGGCAAGATCAGCCTGCATGACTTGTGCGACATGGCCGCCGGATGGAACCTCGACGCCATCGAGCCTACTTCGTATTACTTCTCGTCCGAGGATACTGCCTACATCCATTCGCTGAAGGCCAAGGCGTTCCGTCTCGGGCTGGACATCTCCGGCATGCCGATTCGCAACAATTTCTGCCTGCCCCCGGGCGAGGAACTCGACGCCGAGATCAAGCACGTGCATACCTGGATCGACCACGCCCTCGAGCTCGGCGCGCCGTGCATCCGCATCTTCGCGGGCCAGCAGAAAGATCCCCAGAAGGATTTCGCCTGGATGGTCGAGGGCATGAAAGCGTGCTGTGATTACGCCGGCTCCCGGGGCGTCTTTCTGGCCATCGAGAACCACGGCTATCTTACCGACTCGGCCGAAGCCCTCGTGCGTATCATCGAAAACGTGAACCATGAATGGCTCGGCATCAATCTGGACACGGGGAATTTCCGCGAACATCCCTACGAAGACATGGCGGCGGTGGCACATCTCGCGTTGACCGTCCAGGTCAAGATCCAGGTCCGTACATCCGACGGGACAGACGTCGAGGATGCCGACTTCGAGCGCATCGCCGGCATCCTCCGCAATGCGAATTACCGCGGCTACGCCGCCCTGGAATACGAAGGCAAGGAAGACCCGATGTCCGCGGTCCCAGTCTGCCTGGACCGGCTGCGCCAGGTTTTGAAGACCTGAACCGGACCACGACCCTAGAAACCAGGACTGTGAGTTCTCGAGCGCAACCAAGGTTAGCCTGCGGCCGAATCGCGTTGCCCGCTGGCTCAAGACGCTTGTTTCATGCGGCCTTCGAGGGCTTTCAACGCGCATGACACTTCCTGATAATCGTTCTTCTCGAGCAGCTTGCGCAGTTTCGCGATCGCCCCGCCAACTTTCTTGCCCGCGCGAGTCGTGCCGAACAGGTGCCGGCTGACCGTCGACTGCGTCAGCGACAACGTCTCAGCGATCTCGACCTGCGTCATTCCCTTAAAGTAGTACAGGCGCAGGATATCCCGCTGCCGGTCCGTAAGGTGCTTCTCGATCAGCGCGTTGATTGCCGGCAGCACGCTTTGGAAGAAATCCTGCAGGGCATACCGCCGTTCCCGGTCCTGCTCCGTCTCGAACCACAAATTGCGCTCGGACGGAACATTCTCAAGGTATTTTGAACTTGTGGGTATCTCCCAGAAGTCCGAATTGAACCCGGACATGACTACACACTCCCTTGTTTGACCTCTCGTCTTGCGTTACTTCACCGCTCCTGGTTCCATCATCCCCGCCTAGCGGCACAATCGCGTGCCAATGTGAAAAGGCCGTTCGCAAAGTTCGCATCGCGTCTTCCTCCTTGCCTCGCTGTCTTCTCTTCCGTCCGGATATCGGGCGAAAACACCGCGAAAAAAAGAACGCCGCAGGCTACTCCGGGTTCGCCTGCGGCGTCTCTTGTTTCTATGTACTCTACGTTACTCTATACGAGACTCCCCTCGGGGCGAACCGCAGGCGCAATGAATTAGCACCGCGCGACGGGCACGCGTGCCCGCCGTAGGCCACATCGCGGTTGAAAAACTGGTCTTGCGCATCGTTCGTCCCAATCTCTCGTTCAGAATTTGAAAAAAACTGCCTCTTTGCTTCGCCTGAGGTCACTTCTATGTGCACTTAATATCACAATAACCATCGAAAAGCAACTCGCAAACGGGAAAACAACCCTTGATAAGCGTGGGGATATGCATACTTCCAGGCAGGAATTGTGACTCTTTGACCATACATTTTTGAACCCGGATCGCCCCCCATTCCTCCCGTTGTTCATTTTTGTACAGGCGTCCGGTTACTCGACATTTGCACAACCTTTACATTTTCAGCGTTTTAGGGTAAATTGTTGACGTTGGCATGTGGATTGCTCAAGGGAGAAAGGCTGAATCTCATCGTTTTCTGCGGGGGAAACGTGGAGAGTTTTGTTGACAGATGGGGAAAAATGTATGTCCGAATCCCGGGGGAATGGAAGGAATTGAAGGGGCAGAAACGTTGAGAGGAAGTGCCGTGCAGCCCGAAACTGAAACACGAAGCACCATACTGGTAGTGGACGACGAGAACGGTCCCCGTCAAGCGTTGCGCATGCTGCTCAAAGAGAACCACGAGGTTCTCTTGGCATGTAACGTGGCCGAAGCGCAAGAAATACTTGCCTCACACCCGGTTGACCTGGTCATCACCGATTTGCGCATGCCGCGTCAGTCCGGCGTGGATTTGCTCAAGTGGGTCAAGGAAAGCGCTCCGGACATCGAGGTCATCATCTTGACGGGGTTCGGCGAGTTGGACACCGCGATGAAGGCGGTAACCTACAAAGCCTTTGCCTACATCGAGAAGCCTTTTGACAATGACGAACTGCTGGCTCACGTGCAGGGAGCGTTGGAGCAGCGTCAACATGACAGAGAGCGCCGCCGGCTCCAGGACTTGGCGCTCGATGCGAACCGTTTCGAATCGGTCGGGCGTTTTGTGTCGGGTATTCTGCACGACTTGGGGACGCCTCTCTCCGTTATAGGCAGCCAGGTGGACCTGATCGTTCCGAAGGAGGGGCTGGCGAGTCTCGAGCGGCGCCTTGACCTCATCCGTTCACAATCCGAGCACTGCAACACGCTGGTGCGGAAGGCAATGGGTTTCCTGCGCCACCAGACCAACGCGTTCTCGATGCTCGGGCTGAACGACATTGTGGAATCATGCTTGGACGTAGCCAAACCGGTCGTGATGCGCCAGGGGATTCGCATCGAGAAAGACCTCGCGACCGACATCCCGGTGTGCTATGGCGACCTCGTGCTGTTGCGCCAGGCACTCCTCAATCTGATTGCCAATGCCTGCCAGGCCATGGAAACGCAGCAGGAACCGCGCGCGATCTATGTTCGCACCTGGGCCGAGAACGGCAGCATTTGCCTCACCATTCGGGATACCGGCCCGGGCGTTGTCCCCGAGCTGAAGACCAAGATCTTCGAAGCGTTCTTCAGCACCAAAGGCGACAAGGGCTCCGGCATCGGCCTTGCAGCGGTCAGCAGCATCATGACCAAACACAATGGCCGGGTGACTCTCGAGGACGTAGACGGCCCCGGCGCCTGTTTCAAACTCGTGTTTCCCGCCCATAGAAACGCCGTCAGCCCACGGGAAAGTTGCGGCTAAGCCCGAGGGTTTGTCCAAGACGAACGGGTCCGGGTTTCCGAGCGGTTCACCCATCTCCATCGCTATGGCGATATCGCGGCCCGCGCAACGCCTGCGGCCCGAAGACCTCCCGCCCACGCGACTCAAGCACCGTGAATCGTGCGTGTTGAAGATGCCCATACCGCCTTGAAGACGGCGGGCGGAAAGCCCGCGCGACAAGGCCCCCGGGGAGGCCCCGGGCCCACAATGTAATATGACTGGTAGGGCGGTCACCCCCCAGCAGGGGAGCGACACCCTGGCGGCATATGAAATCGGCACGCCGTTTGGGGTATACTCTATTTGAGTTCTGCCATGACCGGCCCATTGGCCGAGGATTTGTCATACAGGCTGCTCCCGTACGGAACCCCTGCGAATCAAAGGTATTAGCTCATGACGAAGAAGCTGATGATTGTCCCGGAAGAAGTGCGCAAAGAAGCCGTGATCGAACTCGGCTCGATTGCCGTGAACGCATACAACAAAACGGTCTCGGAGGAGCTCGAGAGCGATTCGGGCATTACGCCCGCGGCGTGCCTGCGAATTTACCGCGATATGTGCATCATTCGCGAGTTCGAGACCATGCTGGACAATATCAAGAAGCTGGGGGCGTACCAGGGCATCGAATACAAGCACCTGGGCCCCGCTCACCTGTCGATCGGGCAAGAAGGCGCGGCCGTCGGCGAGGCGTATCACCTCAGGGTGGCCGACCACATTTACGGCAGCCACCGCAGCCACGGCGAGATCATCGCCAAGAGCCTGCGCGCGATCTACGAACTCAAGGGCAGCGGGTTGCGCGACATCATGGAGAACTACTTCGATGGCGCCATCCTGAAGATGGTCGAGGCTCACGAACCCGATTGGCAAGGTTTGCGGCTGAACGGCAAAGGTTCCGGCAAAGCCAAGAGCGGGTTCTCGAGCGATGAAGAGGAGGAGCTCGGGATCGACTTCCTCCTGTACGGCCTGCTGTCCGAGGTCTTCGGCCGCAAGAACGGGTTCAACAGGGGCATGGGCGGCTCGATGCACGCGTTCTTCATCCCCTTCGGCGTGTTTCCGAATAATGCCATCGTGGGCGGCAGCGCCGACATCGCAACGGGCGCCGCCCTGTTCAAACGCGTACGCCGCCAGGAGGGCATTGTCGTAGCGAACATCGGCGACGCATCGATCGGCTGCGGACCCGTCTGGGAAGGCCTCCAATTTGCCTGTATGGCGCAGTTCAAAACGCTCTGGGAAGGCGATTGCCGGGGCGGATTGCCCATCATCTTCAATTTCATGAACAATTTCTACGGCATGGGCGGCCAGCCCATCGGCGAAACCATGGGGTTCGAGTACCTGTCGCGCGCGGGCGCGGCCCTGAACCCCGAAAACATGCACGCCGAGACGGTCGACGGCAACAATCCGCTGGCGTTGGCGGATGCGTATGCCCGCAAAAAGGCTATTGTCGAGGCGGGCGACGGGCCCGTCCTGCTCGATGTGCAGTGCTACCGCCAGACCGGGCACTCGCCGAGCGATCAGTCTTCCTACCGCGAACGCGAAGAGATCGAGATGTGGCGCGCGGTCGACCCCATTACCGAATTCGGCGCCAAACTGGTCGACGCGGGCGTCGCGTCTCACGCCGACCTGGACATCATCCAGGCGTACGTCACGAAGAAGGTCACGAAGGCGTGCAGACTCGCGACGAACGACGATTTGTCGCCGCGCATGGTCCTCACCCCCCACACGGGGCTGGCCGAGATCATGTTCACGAACGCCGATGAAACGAAATTGCCCGGTCTCGAGCGCGAGGACGACGTTCTGATGCCGCTCGAAGAGAACCCGCGCGTCAAGCAGATCGCCAAGAAATCCCGGTCGGGGCTCGACGAAAACGGCACCATGCTCAAAGAAAGCAAGGCCGTAAGCCTTCGCGACGCCATTTTCGAGGCGATCGTGCATCATTTCTACAACGATTCCCGCCTGGTGGCATACGGCGAAGAAAACCGCGATTGGGGCGGTGCGTTCGCGGTGTACCGCGGCCTGACCGAAGCCCTGCCGTACCGCCGCCTGTTCAACTCGCCTATCTCGGAAGGCGCGATCGCAGGAACGTCCGTCGGTTTCGCACTCGAAGGGGGCCGGCCGCTCGTCGAGCTGATGTACTGCGACTTCATGGGCCGCGCGGGCGACGAAGTATTCAATCAGCTCGCGAAATGGACCGCCATGTCGGGCGGGTACTGCCGCATGCCGGTGGTGCTACGCGTATCGGTCGGCAACAAGTACGGGGCCCAGCATTCGCAGGACTGGACCGCCCTGTGCGCCCATATGCCGGGATTGAAGGTGTGCTTCCCCGCGACTCCTTACAGCGCGAAAGGCCTGATGGCGGCGGCGTTGCGCGGGAACGATCCGGTCGTGTATTTCGAGAGCCAGCGCATTTACGACGTCACCGAGATCTTCCATAAGGGCGGTGTCCCGGCGGAGTACTACACGGTGCCGCTGGGCGTGCCCGAAGTGCTCAAAGAAGGGTCAGACCTTACCATACTCACGTTCGGCGCCACATTGTACCGCGCATACGACGCCGCGAAACGGCTCGAGAGCGAATACGGCCTCTCGGTCGAGCTGATCGACGGCCAGACCCTCGTCCCGTTCGATTACGAGATTCTCTACAACTCGGTCAAGAAGACCGGCAAGCTCATCCTGGGCAGCGATGCCTGCGAGCGCGGCAGCTACCTGCATACGGTGGCGGCGCAGATCACGCAGTTGGCGTTCGACTATCTCGACGCTCCGCCCGCCGTCGTGGGCGCGAAGAATTGGATCGTGCCGCCCGCCGAACTCGAGGACGACTATTACCCGCTGCCATCGAGTTTCCTGGACGCCTATCACACGCAGGTCAAGCCGTTGCCGGGCTATGAAGCGCGCGAACCTCGTCACCCCGCCGAGCTCATGCGCCTCTCGAAAGAAGGAATGCTGTAAGCACGATCGCCGGGCGCCCGCCCGGGACCTGCCCGCGCGTGTGCTATAATCCGCGCGCCAGCGGGATAAGACTGCGCGCGGTACGGGCGCGCGGGGGAAGTCAGCCGATGTTGGATGCCATCCAGCGAATGCGCCGCGAACGGCGAATTGCCTTGCTGATCTTCGTGACATTCGCCGTCGTGGCTCTGTGCGCTCATTGGTTCAGTGCGCCGCAAGCCGTACCTGCGCCGCGTTCCGCCCCCACGGAGACGATGAAATGAGGTCCCGCCTGGACATGGTGCGCGCCACGCTCTATGTGCTGTTCGCCGCGGCCGCTCCCTGGGATGCTTTTCTATTCGTTCCCGGGCTCAACATTCGGCTGACGTGGCTGCTGACGCTCGCCGTCATCGCCCTCGAGTTTGCCGACTACCTGCATACGCGCCATGTCGGGGTACGCTTCGAATTGTTGTGGCCTTCGTGCGCGTTACTCATTCTGGCGCTGCCGCCGATGCGGGCCGTCCCCGCGCAGGGGGCCGCGGCCATTCTCCTCGGCATGACCGCCGCGCGATCGGCGGGACCGGCGCTCGCGCGCGACGTAGTAGCTGCGCTGGCCCTTTCTGTCGGCGCCCTCGCTGTGTACACGGTCATTTTCTTCTTTTTCCAGTTCCTCGCTCCCGCCCAGTCTCCTCCGCCTTCGGCATACTCGCTCGAGACAGGAATTCTCGCCCCGTTCGGACACACTATCACCGAGTGCGCGTTGATTCTGTTCGTCGGACTTGCCGCGGCAGCGTCGCGCTTCCTGCGCAACGACAGTGCCGCGACGTTCCCGCGCCGGATGCTTCTCGCGCTGGCGCTGCCGCTGTTTGTGGCGCTTGTCTGTCTGCTGAGTTTTTCTCTTGGCGCCGTGGGACGCTGGCGGCCTCCGGACCATTTCGCGTCAAAGGCCACGGCCCTCGCCGCGCTCATCGGGGGCTGGCTTCTGGCCCGAATCCTCGCCAAGTCGTTCATCCACTGGCGGGAGATGCGCTACACGATTTCGGAAGACACCATGCACATATTGGCCGGGCTGGCCTTCTTTGCCTTGTTGTTTCCCCTGGAATTCCGCTTTTTCTGGGGTTTTCTCGCCGGTATCGCCGCGGGAGCGGCGCAGGCAGAGAGGCGCCTCGCTCCACTGCCGCCGAAGTGGGCTTTCGCGCTTGCACCTGTAGCGCTTCTCGTGTCAATCAACATCAGCGGAGTGCATCCCGCCGACAAAAACAATCCGCGAAACTACGAAGTAGCCGCCCAACAGGATTTCGCCGGCGGCCAGTACGCCCGCCTTCAATCGCGCATGGATTACTTCGAAACATCCTGGCCGGATGAGCGCCGCACCCATCTGTGGCGCGCGCGTGCGGCCCTCGCCAACGAATTGCTTCACGAAGCCGCGCATGAAATCACCATCGCGTGCCGGCCCGCGGACGAAGCCCGGCTCCTGCTTCCACCGCCGGATCCACAAGAGGTCGACGCGTTTCTGATACGCCTGCGCGACGCGTGTTCCCAGTCCGGTATCAAGACGGCGTCGCTGGCCCACATTCAGGGGCTTCTCGGCGCGGGGAAATTCAACCACGCCGAAGCGCTCCTCGAACAGGCTCTCGAGGAATCCGCGGATATCGCCCTTCCCGAAGGGCTCAGCACGGACCTCGACACCGCGGCATATGGGTGCCCCTGTTCGTGGCCGTTGCGGGCCGCGGCGCTGAACACCGTCTGGACAGCCGATCTCGAGCAGCCGGCGGAATTGAAGGCAATGTTCCCGGAAGACCTGTCCGGCGCGCAATGGTTACGGCTGCTGTTGAGCTGGGGTGCGAACTTGCGGACGCCGCCGCCGGAGTTCCCGCGCGAGGCGCTTCCGCTGATCTGCATCGCGAAATGTCACCGCTCGAGCATTGAATTGGCCTGCATCTCGGCTGATGCCCGGCTCGCGCGCACCGATTCCCTGACCACCGCCCCTGTCCGATATGACCCCGCGGCGCAATACATCGCACTGGAATTGGCGCCGCGGCCAATAAACCAACAGGCAACATGGCGCGGCCCCGAAAGCCCGTCTTCGGACAAGTGGACCATCTCGTTCGAGACTCAAGAGACGATGGTCGCGGCCGTCGAGCTTCACAACGGCATCACGTTGACCTCGCAGCCGCCGACAAAACCGCTCCCCGCGCCCCAGACCCCCATCATCTGCATCTGGCTGTAAGGAAACTCGCCCGGACCACGCAGCGCGTTCTCGGGACGACTTTCTTTGGACCTGACCCATGCGCTCAGTGAGAACAATCAATGGCCTCTGACCAAGTTCCGGAGAATGTCTTGTCTTGTTCATACGGCAGCTTGCGCAAATAACCAGGCGGCTGTCATCCGTGGTGGAGTGGATGCGGCGAGTGTTTGACAGGCTCTCTTGTTCGATGCAGGACCCCGCAATGCATCCAATTTGAATACCCGGCCGCGGCATTGCCTCAGAGTCCCGCGACATCTCCGCCTTGCTGAGCGGAAACATCGAACCTCGCTCGAGTTGACTTCCGCCCTCGCCGAATTGTATGATTTCACCCGTGCCGAGGTAGCTCAGTTGGTAGAGCAGCGGACTGAAAATCCGCGTGTCGGCAGTTCGATTCTGCCCCTTGGCACCATTTTTTTCGCTGGAGTAGCTCAGTCGGTAGAGCGCATCACTCGTAATGATGAGGTCGGGGGTTCGATTCCCCCCTCCAGCTCCATGAAACGCAAGGACTTGCAGGATTTCCCGTGGGTCCTTTTTCTTTGTCTTAACGCCGCATTAACTCCAAGAAGTCCCGGTTCACTGGGTATCGCCGGTGTGTTTGGGCATGCCCTTCCCCCGCGTCATCCCGATTCAGCGTCGACAGTGATACATGCCGAAAGCGCTGACAGAACTGACAAAACCCCTCCGTCGGCTTTTTCCCTTCGAGCGCTTCTTGACTTGCGATGCAGCGGATTCTCTGCCGCGGCCAGCCGAGTGCAGACTGGTTGGGCGGCATGCGCCAGGGCATAGTGCCGGCTGGCACCCGCGAGAAAAGCCCTCGGTGTCGCGCGGCGAGCGGAGATGGGGCACAACCTTCATCGAAGGCCAGAGTGCTTCACCACGCCGCGGGAAAGGCTCGTCGATGCGTTTGGCGCGTTGCTTCTCGCTGCATGCGTGGGAATGGAAAGTGGTTGTCGAAGCCAATATGAGAAGGCACCTCAATGATGGCTCTACGTGGGCAGCATCCCTCAGCCTACAGTCGAGAGTTTTGTCTCAGCTCGCGCCGTGGCTGAGATGCGGAGCCCGGCCGCACGCCCCTGCATCGCCGACAAGTCCGCGCCCCGCGACAGGAACGGCCTTGCTCGAGAGCGGGACATGTCGAAGGGGCGGAGCATGTGCCGCACCTCTTGTGCTGAGCGTGGAGTGAACAGGTGAGCTGATGAAGCGCAGCAAGGCCGTGCTAGTCCTGCTATTCCTGCTAGTCTCGGAGACGCGCCTTTCCCATGCACGCCCCGCCAGCCCGCGAGCAGCGAGGCGCATGCGTTCGGCACAACCGCCGTCGAGTCATGAAACATGGCGGCCGTGTGCGTGCTGATTCGGCAGGGCGCCGAGGCCGATCGGTTTTCCGCTTCCGGAGCGAGCGAGCGGCCCGTCCGTCGGGGCATCGAGTAACCGCGGCCAGCTAGCGCGTGCGGAGAAGACCGAGGGGGGGCGAGGGGGGAAACGCGACCAGGAGGCGATGTGTACAGTCGTTCGCACAAAATTTGTGAAATTTTTGAACACCCTTGTTTACGCACGTGCACCGTGAGCTATCGGTGTTCATTGTGTCCTTGCGCATGGCCCGTTTTTCACATGATGTATCGACGTCTTTCGCCGACTCGCCCATTCCCGGAGGCGAATCATCTATGCGGTCTGCCCTTCTCCTGTAACCCAGCTATCTTCGTATCAATACTGTGACCAAGTCATCCCCCGTCCAAAGGGGTTATCTGCGGCCACAGGTTCGAATTTCCCCATCTGCAGCCCGCGGGTCCGCGGATCGATTGGTTGGACCGAGCCGATTCAGTCAGACGGGGGCACGGCCTCAGCATGTCGTTGACGGGCTGGCCCACAAAACGCGGAGGCATGGCGTTATCTCCAGGTGACCTTCGGCGGCTTCCGTTTCGGCCACCGCGAGAACGTCTGCTCCGGGCAGCCCAGCGCCAAGGCGCCGTGAGCCCGGTGCGTCCTCGGGACACCCAGAAAGTCGGGTATGCTCCGGTCCCGTCCGCACGCGCCCACCAGGTATCCCACCAGGAAGCTCCCCAGCCCCATGGTTTGGGCAAGTAGCGACGCATTGTGCAGCGCCAGCATTGCGTTGGCCTCGGGCAGGTGGATGTTCCCCTCGACATGAGCCACAATTCGTGAATCTTCGTTGCCGATGAGCAACAACTGGCCGCCAGTGAGGAGGGAAGCGAGAACGAGGTTTTGTCCGGAAGCCGCTTGCGTATCCTCGGTGGGCGGTGCCTTTTGTGATATACTGCATTCATCTAGCATCCTATGGACGCGCTGGCTGTTCTACGGGGGATTGACGCAAGGCAATGGGATGTAGAGAGGAGAACGAAGGGGCGCTATACAGAGGCCCTATATCCCCCCTGCGTTCTTTGCAGAACATGACTTGATGCTCTGCAAATCACAGGCTGTGTGCCAGCATTGCCGGAGGGGTTTGGTGCCGCAATCGCGCGGCTCAAAGGTGTTGTGAAGAAAACACATATCCGTTGTTTAGCCCACAGATTCATAAAGAAGGACTACGCATGAGCATTTTCGAAAAGCCCGGATACCAGATCGACCGACCCGAACCTTCGCAGCTGTTCTTGAAGGCTCGCAACATTGCTGGATTACGGTTGCAGGAGCAGTTCAACAAGAACAACGGATGCGTCGAAGAATCTCGCGATTACAAGTGGATCAAGGCTGAGTTGACTTGTCCATCATTCGACCATCTTACCTTCGGCTATAAGAATCAGGTGTTTTCCGTCTTGGTTGACCTGCGCGATTCCCAGCAGTCTTATCTCTCGAGGCAGGAGCGTGACCGTTTCATCACGGCCACAACGGAGAACAACCTCGTTCCCTGTCTCTTTCCAATCATGCTTCCGGAGCTGAAGCCAGCACATGCAGAATGGAACCTGACACATATCACCACAGGAAAGAGCGTTGTCCCAAACGAGGTGGCTACGGACGAGAACATGCCAATGTCCGAATGGGAGCTGCACAACTTCGTCATTCAAATTGTCAGAAACCACCTTGAGCACGACAAGCGGAGCAGGATCTTGTCCTTCTGCGATATTCTCCAGATAAACCCCCAGATATGGTTTGATGATGCTGCTGGAAATACATGTTGGGTGCTTGTTCGCCACTTGAAGCAACCCGAAGATGGAGCGATATCGAAGTGGATCGGTCTGGAGAAACTCAATCCACCGCTCAAGGGCTATGATGGGTTCTTTGCTGGCGTGTCCCTTGCTTCGTCGGCGCCCATTCTGCACGACCAACAGGGAAATCTCATCCCGTTATCCGAACGGTTTTCAGGAAAGGCGCCTCTATACAGAGGGGACCAATTCTATATAGAGTTCGATGGTCTTCAGAGAATTCACGTGCCGTGACAGAGCGAGCACAACACCCGGACGGAGGCGGCGCTTGACAGCGCCCCTCAGCCGGCCCACTTGCCCCGGGGCGTTCACAAGTCGCCTATCGAGTCTTTTACCATTGACACACCAAACCCCCTCCAATAGAATCGGGTTGTGCGCGTCTCTCAAATGCAGGTGCAACAATAGGGCATGTCTTTACGTGCCTTGGTTCTGGAGGGATGCAAAAATGCGTGACTTCCTTGGCTGTCCTTACGGGATTCTTGTCCTCTCCACACTTCTTATCGCCGCCGCGGTGGTCGGTTGTCCGCCGGCCGATGACGATGATGGCGGTGAGGAGGAAACCATCTGGCTTCCGGGGAACGTGCCGCTGGTGATGGTGTGGATTCCCGGAGGGACCTTTATGATGGGCCGGTATTCTGGCGAAGAGAACAGTTCCTGGTCTGAAGATCCGCAGCATCAGGTGACGGTGCCGGGATTCTGGATGGGTAAGTATGAGGTAACTCAAGCCCAGTGGGAAGCGGTGGTGGGTACAAATCCGTCGTACTTTGCTGGGGCCAACCGTCCCGTGGAGCAAGTGACCTGGAACGATGTGAAGTGTCAAACCACATTAGAAATGTCCTCAGTCTTATCTCGTTAGAAATGTCCTCTT
>DAOLNV010000120.1:0-11968 GCA_035416745.1 Candidatus Hydrogenedentota bacterium
ATTCCCTGGCCGCGTTGAGCCGTATCCAATGGCCTACTCGTGCCGAAATATGTACATTAGCGCAAATTTGCGCGAAAGTGTTACCCCCACGCGCGCGAGGAGGCGCCGTGATCAAGCCGCAGATCTGCGGCTTGATCGTATAAAACGCCTCACGCGCGCGAGGGCACACCGCTTAGGAGCAGAAACCCCAATTTGGGGTTTCTGTTACCCCCACGCGCGCGAGGACGCACCGCGATCAAGGTGCAAATTGCATCTTGTTTCACCCCCACCGTCTATTTACTCGCAAGGGTAAATACCCTTGAACAGCCTTAAACAGGCAGTTTTAGGGTACAATTTAGGAAACGGCGATCTCGTAAAAGGCCTGTAAACATTGGCTTTTACTGTCCTACTTGTGTAACTGTTTTATCTTTGGGAGCAGGAGGTCGCCGGTTCGAATCCGGCCGCCCCGACCATTTATTTTAGCCAATGTTTACAGGCCTTTTCGGCGTTCGCGCTTGCGTCTTTCGCCCGTTCTGATAGCCTCAAATTTGGATAGTTTGTCCAAATCTGGAGACTCCCGCCATGCGATTTCCAGAATTGCAGCACATCAGAAGGCGAATCCGCGAAAGACACCGCGGGGGAGGGCACGCATTACACGAAGGACTCGTGCCGCCGGGAGGTCCACCGGCTGTCTCCCGTGCCTCTGGGCTTGTCCGTATTGCGCGCCCAATTGTGTAGACCTTTCTTCATGGTGGTTCGTGCGCGGGAATTTCCTGTCGGTAGAGTTCGTGCACGTCCGTCGAAAAACCTCGTCCGTCCCCTATGCGCAGCATGCCTAAGCTAGTTACCAATCAGCAGATAGACGGGTTCATTCAGAAGCGGCCTTGCCTCCTATGGCCCCCGCGCTATTCACCGCGGTCCTGGCGCGGTCACCTGGAAGCGGCCGGCTTTGGAACAGGAGGGGCGGGGGTCCAGCGTGGCCGCCATTGCGTTTGCTCGGTCCTATGTGATTTCCTCAATTTCTTGTGCGAGGTAGTTGGGCCATGCGTGGGTGAGATGGTGGGGGTGTACGGGGATGACTTCGAGGCCGCTGGCTTCGTAGGCGGCGGTTTTTTCGATGATGCCGCGGTCGTGGTCCGGATCACCGGTCCGGCCGCAGTATTCGATGTAGATGCCGCATT
This sequence comes from Candidatus Hydrogenedentota bacterium, assembly GCA_035416745.1. Taxonomy (NCBI): domain Bacteria; kingdom Pseudomonadati; phylum Candidatus Hydrogenedentota; species Candidatus Hydrogenedentota bacterium. Next base: position 1,161 of record DAOLNV010000120.1, read on the forward strand.
CGGGGAGGAGAAAGTCGGGATGCTTATGTGACACTTGACATAAGTACCCCTCGGTGGAGCCACCAATTATGTGAAGTGATTGAACTTAACCTTTCTTTCGATCCTTTCTTGCCGATGCGTGCCCGCTCGGCAACTCCGCATAGAAGACCATCAAGAACTGTCGCTTTCGCGGAGGCATGACGAGGCCCGCTGTCCCGAATTGCCGGGGACCAATCTGACCGCTATGCAATCATAGATTACGCGCCCCCCCAGATAGGTAACGGCGCTGCGCCGTAAAATGCGCCATCCGCCGTTTTGATAAGAACCATCGGCGTCTATCTTGCCAATAAGGTCCTTTGCGGAATCGAGCCACGGCAACAGGTCTGGATTCTGCGTGAGAGCCACAGGTTTCATCTCCGGGGCGGCGACAAGGGTAACCGGCTCCACAATCAGGTTCGATAGGTCTCGAAAGGCCAAAGCCTCAGGAGCGGCTTTGGCTTGAAGCCGAATCATCCTCGCCCGGGCATCCGGGCCGGACGATTCCTTTGTGAAATCAACAAGGTCGAGAAGGTAGTTACGGATATCATCCAGGTCCTTTACGTTCCTAAAATCATCAAGCCCAGGATAGGTCTCGAGGGCCCTGGCCAGCAACGATATTTCACGCAGATAATGGTTGCGCTGGTTTTCCGGCACGAGATACATGACAACCAACGTCACGGGCCTTCCATCCGGCGCGCCGTAATCGATGCCTGAGGGGCTCCAGCCGATAACGCACAAGAGATCTTCATCAAATGGCACACGCGCGTGGGGACACGCCCAGCCCTTGCCCAAGGCAGTATTGGTCGCCCTCTCTCTCTCCATCACGTGCCCGACGACGTCCGTTCCGGCCGGAACCTCCGGAAAGGCCTCAATGACATGCGCCAAAAACTGAAGCGCGTCTGTTTTGTCGTTATCGGGGAGCTCAAAAAGCATTCCCTCCTGGAGGGCGTCTAGAATCGTATCCATGATCAATCACCTCCGTAGCGGTTGAAAAACCAGGTCTTCACCCAATGGGTCAGTACCGAGTAGCCTGCAAGGAAAAGCGCAATCCAAGCCCAATAGACCGCAGGCAATGGCACCATCCCTAAATCGTCGGCGAATGGTGAGTAGGGCAGCCAAGCACCTATAGCCATTACGATCAATGTCGTCATGGTCATATGAATGGATGCACGGCTGCCGAAAAAGGGAATGCGCCTTGTCCGGATTATATGCACGATCAGTGTTTGAGTAAGCAGCGATTCCACAAACCACCCGGTCTGAAAGAGTCTTGCCAGGCTTTCCTTTTGCACCGCCGTGGCCCCTGGATCGAGAAAGGCGTTGCAGTGGAAAAAGAACCACATCAGGGCGAAGGCAGCATAATCGAAGACGGAGCTAATCGGCCCGATGAAGACCATGAAGCGCTTGATGTTACCGATATTCCATTTGAGCGGTTTGGCGACCAGTTCCTCGTCTACCGTATCGCTGGGAATGCCGGTCTGAGAGAAATCGTAAAGCAGGTTGTTTGTGAGGATCTGCACGGGCTGCATGGGAAGGAAGGGCAACAAGTAGCTCGCCCCCACCACGCTGAACATGTTACCGAAATTGGAACTGGCCCCCATGCGGATGTATTTGATGATATTGGCGAAAACGCGTCGGCCCTCCATGATGCCCTCTTCCAATACCAGAAGGCTTTTTTCCAAGAGGACGATATCGGCTGCTTCCTTGGCCACATCCACTGCGGAATCCACCGAGATGCCCACGTCGGCAGCCTTGAGCGCCGGTGCGTCGTTGATGCCGTCTCCCATGAACCCGACCACATGACCGTTGCGTCGCAAATCCTTGACGATCTCCTCCTTTTGCGACGGGGACAGCTTGACGAAAACATTGCCCTCCCGAACCGTTTTGGAGAATTGTTCCGCAGAAAGTGCGCCCAACTCGGCTCCGGTGACCATCCGAACCACGCTGAGCCCCACATCCCCACAGACTTTTTCCGTCACCAGCCCGTTGTCGCCGGTTAGCACCTTGACTTTGACGCCAACTGCGTCAAGCAGTTTGAGCGCCTCGTTGGCCGTGGCCTTGGGCGAATCGAAGAATGCGATGTACCCCAACAGGATGAGCTGGGATTCGTCCTGGGTCGAAAACGTGGTCTTGTCGCTTGGAAACTCACGATAAGCAATGCCGAGAACCCGAAACCCGTCGCGGTTGAATTTCTCCACCTCTTCGAAGAGGTCTCCGCGGATCATGTTTACCAAAGGGTAAACCTCTTCGTCGATCTGATACCGGTTGCAGCACGCATAGATTTCCTCAACCGCTCCCTTGCAGATGAGCACATGGTCTCCCTCGTAAGCCACAACCACGGACATCCGCCGGCGCTGGAAATCGAAGGGCAGTTCATCCACCAATCGACATTGTCCAGTGTCCAGGTCGGCATATTCCAGAACGGCGCGGTCGATCAGATTGTGCAGACCGGTCTGAAAATGGCTGTTGAGATAGGCGTAATTGAGCACTTCCTCGCTGGGGTGCCCCAAGATGTCGACGTGCTGTTCCAGGACCACCCGGTCTTGTGTGAGTGTTCCGGTTTTATCCGTGCACAAGATATCAATGGCCCCCAAGTTCTGAATGGACGGCAAGCGTTTGACAATGACCTTTTGCTTGGCCATGGTCAGAGCGCCTTTGGCCAAGTTGACGGTGACGATCATGGGCAGCATTTCAGGGGTAAGACCCACGGCGATGGAGGTGCCGAACAAGAGGGCTTGCAGCCAGTTGCCTTTGGTCATGCCCACGATGAAGAACACCGCGCAAACCATGACCAGCATGAACCGGATCATGAGCCAAGTAAAGGACCGCATGCCCCGGTCGAAATCGGTCTCTTCACTCTTTTGCGCCAATCGTTCCGATATTGCTCCGACCAAGGTACGGACGCCGGTATTGATGACGAGGCCCCGGGCGGTGCCGCTGGTAACCGAGCTCCCCCAAAAACAGGCGTTCGGCAGATCCAGGGCCGAAGACGCTTGGAGACCGGCGGTCGCAATTGTCTTTTCCACGGGCATGGATTCTCCAGTCAACGCAGACTCGCTGACGAAGAAATCCTTGGCACTGATCAATCGCAGGTCGGCCGGAACGATGGAACCGGCCCGCAAGAGCACGATGTCGCCAGGAACAACTTCTGATATTCGGATCTCCGATTCCGCGCCATCTCTTAAGACAAATGTGCGGGACTGAACGCGCTTGCCGAGATTCTCCACGGCCTGGCTGGATCGGCGGTCGAGGACATAAGACAAGCCGACGCTTAGTATAATCATCGCGCCAACGATGACAGCGGATTTCATTTCGCCTATGGCTGCCGATACGAGGGCGATTACCAGGAGCTGAACTACCAGGGGGTTTTTGAGGCGGTGGAACATGTCGGCCCAGAATCCAAGGCGCTTTAGATGCGTGAGCTCATTGGGCCCGAATTTGTCCAGACGTTGACCAAGCTCCTTTGTACTCAGGCCCTGAAGCGTTGTCTCTAGCGCACCCACCGCTTCATTGATGGGAGCGGTGCACAGTTCCACCAGACGGCGTTCATGCTCGCTCGACATCGTGGATGGTGTGACGCCATTGCGATTTGAACCGTTGTTGAACTGGACCTTTCTCATGGCGCAACCCTCCTACTTACTCAAAGGGCTTGCGGTTTCTGGCTCGCTGGCAACCAGCCCGGCAGCTCAGAGGAATAGCGTCTTCAGGGCCGGACAAGTTCCCGGTGGCGAGCACGCACAGCTCGAGGACAAGGAGTGGGTTCTTGGTCTTCACGGTTCACCTCCGTTTCGGCCACGAGCAGAGGACGGACGCGACCGGAGGCGAACCGGCGGGCTATGCTCGGAGGCAGCGCCGGCCGTTCACGTCACAAGTCGCGCAGCGCAAGCGTCGCGGTCCAGGATCTTCAGATTCTTCTTGGATCATTTCCTGGGGCATTTTCGGGCAGCTTTGACTGCCATCCGGGTCGCTCATGACGAGTCCTGCCTTAGGGTTAATCAACAGCGCGCATGGTGCACTCATAGACGTTCCCACCTTACAGAATTGGCGGAGAAGAATCAATGATTCGAAACGGAAACCAGCCATTCTCTGAGCTTTGCGTGAGTCTGCGCATGGAAGTGACTGCAATTGGGCGGCTTTATGCATTTTGGTTTGTGGAGCGAGAGGCAGCCCATAGGGGCCCACAACAAGATGCTCGCCGGAAGGGCAGGCCGCCTGCGACCGTCACCGGGCTGCCGCAAGTACCGTTCAAGACGCAGGGTCCTGCGGGCATAACGCTGGATGGCTCGCGGCGAGGCCCCGCTCACCGTTTCTGCTGTTTGCGCCGCAAAGCCAACAGCCGTGCGTTGGCCGTCAGGACCTCCGCCAGGGCCTGCTTGAACTGTCGGCCGGCCTCCACGCGCTGGCGCACCTCTTCCACCCATTGCTCCGGAATGCGTTCTACGCGCTTCCTGCCATGGTCCATGAACGTAAGCGTCCAGATAGGATGGCCTTCGCCTTGGGCGCACCGGCAATTGGCCTTTCCACATCGGCGATGCGTCAACGACAACGACCCCGGCAATGCCTCGGCAGGAATCCGAAGTTCCTCCAAGGCCTTGAACTTGCGCTGCCGCAAACGCGCCGCCTCGTTTCCTTTGGGCTTCCCGTTCATCTGCAGGTAATTACACACAGATAGGCCCGATCTCAAGCCCCAAAAAGAAATGCCAAAATAGGAACCTGCTCCCTTCCTACAAAATCTACCGACCCGTCAAGAACAGAAAAGGAAAACCACAGGGTAAGCTCCGAAACGGCTGGACTCAATAGGCGACCCGTGAACGGCCGGGGTAAGCGGTCCCCGTGGCAGATGAGAGACATTGCCTTCTTAACGAGGGAAGGATTGGCGTCTCCGGCCGGCAAACATCCAAGGTTTCTGACAACGTACCGCGGGCAGTGGGTCTAGAACTCCACAGTCATTTGGTATCCTGGGTTTGAGACTCGCCGGAAATACAGAAACGACCACGGCCCCCCCGACATCATCAGAAGACGTTCCGGTTCGTCTGGAACATAAGTGAAGAATGCTCCATACCCAGGGTTGTTATAGAGATCGGGATCCTGGTCCGGTAACGAGGCGTTGACAAGGCGAACGTCGTCGCAGCCGTTGGAATATGTGCCTTCGCTGACATACCAAATGGCAAGACCGTTCTCGGGCAGGTCGTCGTCGTACCCTACTTCGGCATAGGCCCGATGTCGGTTTTCGACGACCCAGTACTCGAGCGGCGCCTCCGGGTCAAGCAGGACCTCGGGCGGGACGAGCACCAGCCCCGCGGCTTCCGATTCCGACGCGGGAAAATGCAAGCACGTCTCTAGATGCTTGTTTACTATCCTGGGGTGCACCCATCCGATCTTCATCTTGTCAAACAGAGTGAGATGCAGCCAACTCCGATCTCTGGACATGTGATCGTACATGCCGGTGCCAGTGTTCGAGCCATATCGATCCGGCAGGTTGAAGAACGCGTGATGCAATTCGTGAATCACGCTGGCGTGATACCGGATAGGGTTCACATGAGCGTCAGACAGTGACTCCGCCTTCAGGCTGAAGTAGATAATCGGACGCGTGCCGAAGTCATACCATTCTCCGCTTGCGGTCGGCGCCAGGCCAATCGTTCGGTAACGCGTGCTGGCAAATCCGCTGGACATGCTGCCATCGGGTATCAGGATGACAATCTGGGCCTCTGCCCGCGAAATGGCGTTGTCGCCGTTGGTGTCAAGCGCAGGCCAATCCACATCGGCAGCCCGCAATATATGCAGAAGGAACGTAATGCTGGTCTCAACGTCCCCATAGTAAGTCAGGCTCACAAGGTTCACCCACTCGGGGACCCCGCCGGACGTGCAAAGAAACGCCCCATATGAGTTCTCCGCATAGTAGCTCGCGACGGATTTGGAGGGGACGGGTTCAAAGAAGTTTAGCTCAAAGAAGATGGCGTTGATATACGACACCGTCACCGCCGTGTTCTTCGGCCAATCGCTCGGTGCGACTCGAATCACAACCAGTTTTCCGCTTGGATAGTCAGGATTCTCCAGGACAGAACCGTCCTGGTCCGAAACGTAGAATCGGCCGACGGTACGACCAGGATCCCAAAGGATTCGCTCCTTGATCCATTCTGGAACATCCGTGTCGTCCACGTTCCGGACGTCCGTACCGGAGATGCAGGGAGTGGTGACGTCGGGACAGCTCATAGAGAGGAATGCCGGCAGCAACATGACGACTCCTGACACGATGCTCTTCACGCGCGTGTTCATGGCACAACTCCCTTCTCTCCAAGAAAGTGGCGGCATTCATCAAGCAGCCTTCGCAGAGCCTCAGGAGTGCGGCCTTGATATGGCCCAGTTTTTTCTTGTCCGGCCAATGAAGTGAGCAAGAATCCCTTTCGTTTCCCCGGTATCTGACCCACATACCTGAGAATTGCCCCGGCGTCTGCATGAGAACTTGGACGAACCTTACGTCTTGAAAGCCCTTGCTGTCTGGTGGCCAAGGTATTCTGCTTCCCGGCTCTGAGTGATTTGCCGTGCAAGATACGGTTTGGCACCTCTGTCTTCCCGCCGACATGACTGCGACGGTCAAGAGATACACCGGGCGGCGGGTCAACAGCGCAACATGCTCTTTTCCATTGTGTATCCAGTGGAGTGTTTTGTCAACGAGCTCTTGCGGGGTATCTCCGCACCGCACACCACCCCGCGACCAATGCACCCTGTACTTCACCGGACGGATACAAAACATGCACAATTTCTTCCAAGGAGTATGAGCAACTGGCTCTTGCGGCCAAGCCCTGGAATCTCCCGCCAGCCAGCTTGGGGCATCAAGCTCCGAGAGCTGCCAGAGAACTCCTTCGCGCTCAAGATGGTGATGACCCGGACGTTAACCGACGCCCCCGGCCATCCTCAACCTATACCTTAGCCCAAACCCTGGATCTGTCCCACTTTCGCTGACGGCATGCACCGCAACACTGCGACCAGGAGTAGTGATCTCGCACGCCGGACAGATCCTCGAGAAGGACAGTGAAAGAATAGGCGCGTATCAGGTACAGTAACTCGATTCTGTGATCAGTGTTTGAGATGCGGGCTAGGCAATCCGATCTGAAGAATGGGGGGCAACGCATGAGAACCGTCCTGAAACGCAGCGCCGCATGCGCGGCAATACTGACAACCTTCTCGCTGGTTACCACTCTTCACGCGTCAGGCGCCGAGTTCTACGTGTCGCCCGACGGCCGCGACGACGGGCGGGGCACGGAAAAGGCGCCTTTTCGGTCTCTGGAACGCGCCCGGGACGCCGTGAGGGCGCTGAACGGCGGCATGTCCGAGGACATAGTGGTGTGGCTTCGCGATGGGGTTTACCGGCTTGAACAGCCATTCCGCCTCGCGTCCGAAGACTCGGGCATGAACGGGCACCAGGTCGTGTACAAGGCCTATGCCGGTGAGAAGCCCGTCCTGAGCGGCGGGATTCGCGTCACGAGCTGGCGCCAGGGCGAACGTGGGCTCTGGACCGCCGCCGTGGACCTGGCGGATTGCCGCCAGCTCTTTGTGGACGGCCGCCGGGCCGTTCGCGCGCGCGGCGATTGTCCGGAAGGCGTCGAACGGTTCGGCGCGATGGAGTTCATTGACGCGGACGCCGGACATGTCTTCCCGCAGGGAACAGGGGACATGGCCCGATGGCGCAATCACGGTGACATCGAGCTGGGCTACTATAACTCCTGGAGCCACATGATCTGCAAAGTGGAGTCGATCACGGCGGACGAACAAGGCCGCGCGGTATATCACATGCAGCGGCCCTGGTTCTTTCTGGCCTCGATGAAGGAGGGGGTGCAGGCGCAGTCGCCGGCGTACATCGAGAACGCGTTTGAGCTACTCGATGAACCCGGGGAGTGGTATTTCGACCGGCCCGCCAAGACGCTCTACTATATGCCGCGAGAGGGCGAGGATATGGCGGGGGCGGAAGTCATCGTGCCCAGGCTGGAGACCCTTCTGCGCATCGAGGGCGCTGTCGGGAACCCGGCGCACGATATCCGGTTTGAAGGCGTTGCCTTCGCGGAGGCAACGTGGTTGCGGCCGAACCGCAGCGGACATGCCGACGTGCAAGCGAATTTCATATGTGATGACACCAACCTCTTTCCCCGCGGCGGAACGCTGGTCAACGTGCAGAACGAACACCGCAAGAGCCCGGCCAACGTCGTGCTTCACGGCGCCGTGGGGTGTTCGTTCGAGCGCTGCTCCTTTGCCAGGCTTGGCGGCGCCGGAATCGACATCGAGCGCGGTTCGCAAGAGAATGTCGTCAACGGATGTGAATTTCACGATATCTCGGGAAGCGCGGTCCAAGTTGGGGACGTCACCCGGGACGACCATCATCCGGACGACCCTCGACTCGTGGTTAAGGACAACCGAATCACGAACAACTTCATTCACGACATCGGTGTGGAGTTCCAAGACAGCATCGGGGTGTTTGCAGGGTATACGGAGGGCACCGTTATAGCGCACAATGAGATCCGCGATCTGCCGTACAGCGGCATTTCGGTGGGTTGGGGATGGGGAGAGCCGGACGCCGGCGGGGGCGGATACCCCACGCCATACAAGTATGAAAAGGGTACGCCGTGCGCGAACAATCGCATCGAAAACAACCACATTCACCACGTGATGCAGGCCCGGAACGATGGGGGAGGCGTTTACACCCTCTCGAACCAGCCGGGAACGGTCATTCGCGGCAACCACATTCACGATAACGGGCCGGGCGGGCCAGGCGGCATCTATCTGGATGAGGGAAGCGGGTTCATCGAAATCACGGGTAACGCGGTGTATCGCGTCGCGACGCCCATGAACTACAACAACCGCGTGCAGAACCGAACGGAGACCTGCAACGAACACGACAACTTCTTCGGCATTGAACCAGGCGCGGAGGGTTTCCCCGTGGAAGTAGCGGACGGGGCCGGTCCCGAGACCGCGTATAGAGAAGCAATCACTCCTTGAGTTTAAGGAACTGGACTGGCTGTCAAGGCGCCATGACGGGAATCAGGATATCGGGTGTGCGTCCCGAGAACTGCTCCGCGCGTGTTTTCAAGGTCACGCCCCTTTCTCCGTGTGGTCAAAATATCCGATCGATGTTGTAAGTTGTTTCGGGTTCTTCCTCGCACGATTGCCGCGACTGTCTAACGCGCTTTCTGCTATTCTGGTCAGAGTAACGGGGAGAAAAAATCATGGGCTTCGCAAAACGGCTTGCTGTTGCTGCAGCTGCATGGGGACTGGTCGCTGCCTGCATCAGCGTCCGCGCCGATGTAGTGCTCGTTGACGGCGGTCAACCTCGCGCCGTGATCGTCATTGGAGCAGACCCGAGTCCTCAAGCGGAAGAGGCCGCCCGAGTGCTCCAGGAAAATGTCGAGAGAATCAGCGGCGTTCGCCTCCCCATCCAATCCGACAGCAACCCTGCGCAAGGGGTACGTGTGCTTGTTGGGCGCAGTGCCGCTGTGGACGCCACGGGAATCCAGTTGCCGTCCGGATACACGCCGCAACTGAATGAAGAAGGTTTTTTGGTCAAGACCCTCGGCAACGACCTTATCCTGGCGGGCAATGAAGACGGCCCCTACCGCGGCACGCTCTTCGCCGTATATGACTTTCTCGAGCAGGAACTGGGCTGCCGGTGGTTCTTCCCCGGTCCCTTCGGCGAAGTCATTCCGGCGATGCAGACCGTGCGAATCAACGATACAGATCGCACGGAAAATCCTTCATTCCGCGTCCGCGATATCTGGTACAGCGGGTGGCAGCCCACCAACGACGACGACCGCCGTTGGATTACGGAATGGTATGATCGCAACAAACTCAACAAGCTGAACCTTAACCTGCCCGGCGACGGCTCGACCGCGCATCTTGCTCCAGCGGACAAGTACTTCGATGCCTGCCCCGAAATCTACGCCATGGATGAGAAAGGGGAGAGGATGCGCGACATGCTCTGCATGTCGGAACCGGAGGCCGTCCGCATCGCCGCGGAAACCATCAAGGCTGCTTTCCGGGAAGACCCGAACAGGTTGAGCTTTGGCTTTGCCCCGCCTGACGGCCATCCAATGTGCTACTGCGACCGCTGCAAGAGCCATTTCCCCGGCTTTATGGGGTTCGGATACGGAGACCCCAGCCTCAGCGACCTGTGGTTCGAATTCGCCAACAATGTCGCGGCCGAAGTGAACAAGGAGTTTCCGGATCGATGGCTGCTGACCAACGGCTATGCCAACCGGGTGCGTCCGCCTGAAACCGTGAAACCGCTCGCGCCCAACCTGGGGATTCAATCCGCAGTGATCTCGGCATGCACCATTCACCGCACCGGCGATCCTGCGTGCTGGCAACGCCAATTGTATGAACAGGTGATGACCCGGTGGTTGCGCGATCTCGACTTCGTCATCGTGTATGACTACGATCCCGGCAAGTCGCTTGAAGGTCTTCCGTTTCCTGCTCTCCACTGCATCGCTCACGACCTCCCCTGGCTCCATAAACAGGGTTTGTGGGGTTTCTGGACGGAGGGCAACAACTCGTGGATGATCACGCATCTCAATTACTACGTGCGGGCGAAGCTCATGTGGGACGTTGACTCCGACGTGCCTTCGCTTGTTCACGATTACTGTGCACGGTTCTACGGCGCAGCCGCACAACCGGTTGAAGATTACATCTGGGCACTGGAAGAGGCCGTCGAATGCTCCATTACCCACGAGACTTGGGGCCGCGTCATGCTGTGGCGTCCCATCCTGGCGCCGGTTATCGACCGGCTGGGCGCCCTCGCCGCCGAG
>DAOLNV010000120.1:12068-13261 GCA_035416745.1 Candidatus Hydrogenedentota bacterium
GATTCCGGCACGCTTTACGAGTGGTACCAGCCAAACGTGGAATCCGGGTGGAGGGTTATCGACACGACTCTGAATTGGGAGATTCAGGGCTTGCAGGATGAGCGGGGCTGGCCATACGCCGGTCCCGCCTGGTATCGCACGCAGTTCGGCATACCCGTTCACCTCGCCGGGAAACCCCTTCGTCTCGCCCTTGGCGGTGTATATAACGATGGCGTGTGGGTGTGGGTGAACGGGATTCTCTGTTCCGGCGAGGGCACCCGCGGACGTCGCGGCTTGTTCGACGACTTCACGCCTATCGACTACGACGTGACCAACGTGGTACGGCCTGGCGAACCGAACACCGTTGCGGTTCTGGTTCACACGGAGCCTCCGGGCCGAAATCCGCGCAGCGGGCTGCATCGCCGCGCATTTCTGTGGTCGCCCAAGTAGGCCATGATACACGCAGCGCATCGTTGTAAGGCGGCCCGGCCTGGAGCAGAATGGGCCGGGACAAACGGGTGCAATTACGGAGGGATTCCGACGTGGTTTGCATGCGGGCAGTGTTAGGGGGCGCAGTCTTGTGCCTGCTTTTCTACGAAGCGGCGAGTGCGGACTGGACCGTGGTCTTGCCCGAAGACTACGCAAACGAGGAAGCCGTACGCGTTGCCCTTGATGATTTGCGGAGCGCGGGCCAACTGACCGGCATCGCGTTTTCGGTCGCTTTCGAGTCCGCTGCTCCCAACGCGGACGCCATCGTCGTCGGAGGGCCCGGCCGTAATCGCGTCACGCGCATGCTTTGCGACACGGGCAGACTGGCCCTGCACGGCGCGGACCACCCCGAAGGGTACGAGATAACGACCCTTCGGGACGGCGAGCACAGGACCATCGTCATAGCAGGCGGCTCGGCGGCTGGCGATGTCTATGGGCTCTACTGGGTCTGGGACCGGCTTCGGGTACTCGGCGAGGTCCCCAATATCGACACCAGGCGCGCGCCGGAGCTGGGAATTCGTTTCACACGCACCGTCGTCAAGGATGAAGCCGCGATTCGCATGGCGTTGCGCTACGGTCTCAACATGGTGTTCTGCGAGAATCCTCTTAACCTGATTCCCTGGGAGGCCGAGCCGGAACGTTCGGAGAACGATGCGCATCGTGGGCGCATGCGCGAGCTGGCAACGTATGCGCACGCGTTGCACATGAAGGTCGTGGCGTTCGGG
>DAOLNV010000121.1:0-11171 GCA_035416745.1 Candidatus Hydrogenedentota bacterium
CCAAATGGCGTGACGATACACCCCTCGGTAAGATTAGCAAATGGCTTGACAGGTCAGGGCCAACGCGCTCACCGGACCCAGTTGCCGCACGAGGCCGCGGGCGGAGCCTGCACCGAACAGACCGGGCCGCCGTGTCCGCGCCCGTTCTGTGTTTACATGGACTTCGAGCGCTCGTGCGCGTAGAATCCGAATCCAACGTAGATGCCATCGCGCGGCGGACGTACCGGCCCGCCGCGTATGCACGCCCACACGGAATTCACCCATGCAGGATCGGATCGAACAAAACGTTGTCAGGCGCATCCGCCGCACGTTACTCGCCTGGTATCGCGGGAACGCCCGGGAACTGCCATGGCGCAACACGCGGGATCCCTATGCTATCTGGGTTTCTGAGGTCATGCTGCAACAAACCCGTGTCGACCAGGGGACGCCCTATTTCACACGGTTCATGGCCGCCTTTCCGAGCGTCGATGCGCTCGCGGAAGCCTCCGAAGACGCCGTCCTCAAGCGGTGGGAGGGACTGGGATACTACTCGCGCGCACGCAACCTGCACCGCGCCGCGAAGACCGTGGCACATGAACGCGGCGGCACGTTTCCCCAAACCGCGGAGGAATGGCAGGCGTTGCCCGGGGTGGGGCGCTACACGGCGGGCGCCATTGCCAGCATTGCGTTCAACGAAGCCGTGCCGGTGCTCGACGGCAACGTCAAACGGGTGTTGACAAGGCTTCGTGATATCGCGGACCCTGTTGACCGGCCGGCGACGGGACACCTCCTGTGGAGACTTGCCCAAACCCTTGTGTCTCCAAGGCGTCCCGGCGATTTCAACCAGGCGATCATGGAACTCGGCGCGATTGTTTGCACGCCCAAGGCGCCGTTGTGCGGCGCCTGCCCGTTGCGCGAAGTCTGTCTCGCAGCGGCCTGCGGGACGCAATCGGAACGCCCGGTCAAGGGCAAGAAGGCCAGAACGCCCCATTACGAGGTCGTGGTTGCGGCCATCGAGAAGAAGGGCCGCTTCCTTCTGGGCAAGCGGCCGCCTGAGGGGCTCCTGGGCGGCCTGTGGGAATTCCCGGGCGGGAAGGTGCAGCCGGGGGAAACACACGCGCAGGCCCTCCAACGCGAGACCCGCGAGGAACTCGGCGTCGAGATCCGCGTGGGCGGGTTGGCTGCCGTAGTCAAACACGCCTACTCGCATTTCAAAGTCACGCTCAACGTCTACCGGTGCACCCTCGAGTCGGGCGTCCCCCGGCCCAGAACGCACACCGAGCTGAAATGGGCCCCCCGCGCCCACTTCGACCGCTACGCGTTCCCGAAAGCCAACCACAAGTTTCTTGGAGTCCTTTGACGGCAAGGCGGGGGCCGGGAGCGCAAGAACACCGGCGGCACGGCCCAGCCCCGCCGCGCATGGGCGCGCTTGAGCGTGTGTGTCTGCCAGCATCCCTCTTTCCGCGGGTTTGGCAGCGGCCAACGGCCGCCCCGGACCATTCCGGCCAGCCCCTTCGGGGCGCCGAATACCGGCCCCGCGACAGGTGCACGTGCAGACGAAATTCGCATCCAGGAGCCGGAACGCCGGCTTTTTCAACGCCTTCGCAGAGGCCCTTGTTCGCCCGGCTTGATTCCTGCGGGCAACTCGTGTTTCCTTAAGGTGTCGAACGCGCTCGATGAGCGCGGGAGGGTTATGCCGTGAGTCTACGTATCGCCTTCGTCGGGTTTCGTCACGCCCACGTCTATGGGCTTTATGATCTCGCCCGGAACCACAAGGACCTCCAGATCGTCGCCGCCTGCGAGGAACACGCTGAAACCCGTGCCCAGCTCGCAGGCTTGGGCATCGCCATAACCCACGACACGTACGATGCCATGCTCGACGAGACGCCCTGCGACATCGTGGCGTGCGCCGACTATTTCAGCATCCATGGCGAACGGGTGTTCCGCGCCCTCGAACGGGGCAAGCACGTCCTGTGCGACAAACCCCTCTGCGTGCAGTTGGACGAGCTGAACCGCATCGAGTCCCTCGCCCGCGAAAAGGGGCGGCGCGTGGGATGCATGCTCGATCTGGTCGACGGTGCGCCCTTTGTGACTCTGCGCGAGATCATCCGGCGCGGCGACATCGGCGAGGTCCTGAGCATCAATATCCTCGGCCAGCACCCCTTGAAGTACGGGTCGCGTCCCATGTGGTTCTTCGAGGAAGGCAAACATTGCGGCACGATAAACGACATCGGCATCCACGTCATCGACGCGGTACCCTGGCTGACCGGATACCCTATCGAGGAGATCACGGCCGCCCACGGGTGGAATGGCCGCATTAAACAGCATCCCCATTTCGAAGACGGCGCAATGCTCATGTTGAAACTTGCCAACGGCTGCGGGGTCATGGCCGATATCTCATATTTCAGCCCCGACGCGGCGGGATACTCCATGCCCACCTACTGGCGGTTCACCGTCGCAGGCGCCAAGGGAACCGTTGAAGTGGGCCACAACCTCGACAAAGCCCTGCTCTGGCCCGATGACGAAGGCGGTGCACGGGAGCTCGCCCTGCTCGCCCCGCGAACCGGCGGCTATCTCGACGATTTCCTCGCCGACATTGCAGGCAAGCCCGCTCCCGGCGGGCTGGACATGGCGCGCGTCTTTCGCAGTGCCAGGATAGGCCTCCTCGCCCAACGCGCGGCAACGACGGGGCCAATACACTTGAAAGTCATCCCCTGAAACCGGCTACGCGGGCAGTTCGTAGCCCGCGCGGCGCGGACGGCTCAGCATCGCGTTGCCTTCGTCGCAATTCGTGAAGCGCTCGGCGGCGGGGTCCCAATGCAGCGTCTCGCCGACCCGGCCCACGTCGCGGGCGATGTTCACGAGGTAGCACAGGGCCGAGCTGCGCTGGCCGTATTCGATGTCGGCCGTGCACTTCTCGCGGGTCTTGATACAGTGGATCCAGTTCTCGATGTGCGGCTGGGTCTCGGGCACCTGGAGATGACCGGGATTGCCGGGCGCATCCAGCAGTTCCTTCGGGTCGGCCGAGATCTTATCGCGGTTAATCTCGATGCGGCCTTTTTCACCAACGAAGATGCACCCGAGCCCCGGACCCCAGTCGCCGTCAAGGCTGAGATTGAGTTCCGTGCCGTTTGCGTACTTCATGCGAATTTTCGCCCGGGGCCCCGTGAACCGCGCCATGCTGTAGTAGGTCGCCCCCGTTTCGTCCGGAGACGGTTGACGTTCCTCGAACTTGCCGGAGGGAATAGACTGAACGGCTTCCTCGAGCAAGATCTCGGCCGGGCCGGTCTCGTCGGTGCCCAGTCCCCGCTGGATCTGGTCGTAGCTGTGCGTGCCCCAGCCGGTAACGCCAAACGAGACGCCGCCGCCGTCGTAGTCCCACCAATGGGCCCATTGCCGCTGCAATTGGGAATGGTACGGCCGGAATTCGGCCTGATTAGTCCAGATATCCCACCAGTTGTCGCTGCCGCCTTCAGGCAACGGCTCGCCGGGTTTGGGCTCCCATCGGAGCGGTCCCACGAAGTTCGGGGCGAGCACCTCGGTCACTTTTCCAAGAGCGCCGTTCTTGACAAGGTCGCTGGCCCAGTTGTTGAGCGCGATGGTGCGCTGCTGTGTGCCGATCTGGGTGACGCGGCTGTATTTCCGAGCGAGGGTGACCATCTCGCGCCCCTCGGCGATGGTCAGGCACATGGGTTTCTCAATGTAGACATCCATCCCCATAGCCATGGCATGACACGCCACCCAGGCCCGGGCATGGGTCGTGGTCTCGACCATGACGCCGTCAAGATTCTCTTTTTCGATCATCTCGCGGAAATCGGTGTAGCCCTTCCATCCCCGGTCCGCGCCGGCGCCCTTGAGACAGGCGTCCACGCGCGGTTGAAAGCAGTCGCAGACCGCCACGATCCGCACCTCGGGGATCTTGACGCAGGTTCCCGCGATGTCCTGGCACCGTCCGCCCAGGCCGATAAGGCCTACGTTCACCGTCTCGTTCGGGCTGGGACCTTCCATGCCCAGCACCCTCGAAGAGAGAATCAGCGGCGCCGATGCTGCGGCGGCCTTCAGAAATGTGCGTCTGCTAATCATTGCTCGCCTCCTGAATGGGCAGTGGCCGTCTTGCGGCTGCCCGCTACACACCTGGTTCCCGCGAGCGAACGCCAGCCGCCCGCAGAGGAAATAGCCTACCACCCCCGTCCCGTTGTATCAACCGCGCGATTGGGTTCAAACTTGCCCGGCGCCGCCCCCGCGGGTATTCCAGACGGGCCCGCGCGCCAGAACGATGCCTGACGCGGGGAGCATGAGACGGGCATGACCGTAGCGCATGTTGCGGTCCGCGGCATCTTGCGCCGGCTCGGCGAAATGGAATCTCGCGCGCCCGTGCGCTACACTGTGGGAAAGCTCATCCACAACATTCGTGGAATAAGGGACGAAGCTCATCCGGCCGGGCCGCGGTTGCGTGCAGTGGGCCTGACGTGTATTTCACGCGGCGCGTCTTGAGCCGCGGCCGGACAAGCTTCGACGAGAACGCACGGTCTATTGGGCATTCGGGAGTGTCACGCCGCGAACGCGTACACGAACCTGTGACGCCATCGAAAACGGCATCACCGGTCCATTGGTGTCAGCGCGTCTCCTTCCACAGAAGACACGGACATGACACCCCCGCGAATGCCAAACAGTATATGTGAAACCGCCGGTGCGGGCCCGATGGGCCGCGCGCCTTGCGGGAACGCCGCGTTGTGTGCCTCTTCGCGCCCTGTTCTGAACCCGGCTATACTACAAGTGAACCGGCGGGGGCGTTACAGCGCGTGCGGCTGCCGGCAACCGGTTCGGCCCGCGGATTTCATATACGGAAGGGCTTTATCCGGCGCGCGCGGCACGAGCTCTGCAAGGCCTGTCGGGCGCGGTGTGAAAAGTGCTTGGAATATGCGAATCGCCATGATAAGATTCATGCTCGAGTCTGCATTGAACCATATCAGGTGCGACAAAATCTGAGGCCGTTACGTTAACAGAGAGGAATACCCGATGAAGAAAGTGTTGGCGACGTTGTTGGTAGGTCTTTTTGTAGTGGTTATGGCTGGTTGCAGCGGTGGCGCCAAAGAAGAAGTTGCGCCTCCGGCCAGGGGAACCGCTGAACCCCCCGCAGCGCCTGCTCCGGAAGAAACACCAGCTGCTGGTCTTTCTGCGCCGGGGGAAGCGCCTGCGGCAGCCCCGGAAGCCGCCCCAGCCGCCGAAGGCACTGCCAGCTTGGTGGGCACCAAGTGGCAATTGGGCGATTTCACCGTCGAGTTCCAAGATGAGAGCAAGGTGCTCATCAAGGGCGGTCAGATTGCGACGCTCATGCCCGACGGCGCCACGGGCGAATACAAGGTCGAAGACGGCAAGTTCTCGGTCAGCGTTCTCGGCATGACCAAGAGCGGCACCTGGGACGGCAAAAAACTCGTTGTGGATGACACCGAAGCCATCCCCCAATAGTACCTGACAGGAAAGAACTCGGAGAGTGGCACCCACGGAAACGGACGGGTGCCGCTTTTCATATTGTCGCTGGGATGCTTCATTTGAGGCATTCCGCCGCAAATGAGCACGCCCCGGGTATGCCTTCCCCCGGATGGGAATATCCCCGGAGGGCTTGCAAATACGCGAAAACCGGTGCTATTGTACCGGCTCTCCCGCATGTCCTCTGGTTGGGCACGATCATTGCGTGCCCCGACGGGGGGAAAACTGCAATCTGCCGGTGTCGTGGTGGCGTTTTGCCCGGCCGGGCAAGGACAGGGCGCCGGCGTGGGAGCGCGGGCTGGGAAATGGAGCAAACGAGGAGCGCGCCCGGACCTTCGGAGCGCGGGGTCCAGGCTCAGGAGTATTCGCGACATGATCAAAACACAGAACCTGACTATGCACTACGGGCCCGTACGGGCTCTGGATCGTGTATCGTTCGAGGTCAAGCAGGGCGAGATCGTCGGCCTGTTGGGCCCGAACGGCGCGGGCAAGTCGACGACCATGAAAATCCTGACGACGTATCTGCACCCGACAAGCGGCACGGCTACCGTCGGGGGGATGGACGTGCTCGAGAACCCGCTCGGGGTGCGCAAGATCATCGGGTACCTACCCGAGGTGCTTCCCCTCTATATGGACATGGAGGTGCGGTCGTATCTAAACTTCGTGGCGCGTTCGCGCGGCCTGAGCGGCACGAAACTGCGTGAACGGACCGACGTGGTCCTCGAGGAATGCGGTCTTCGGCCCATGTACCGAAGGGTGATTCGCGAACTCTCCAAGGGTTTCCGGCAGCGCACCGCGCTGGCCCAGGCCTTGATACACGATCCGGAGATCATCATCCTCGACGAACCCACTTCCGGCCTCGACCCGCACCAGATCATCGAGATTCGGCAGTTGATCCGGCAACTCGCCGCGGGCAAGACCGTGATCCTCTCGACCCATATCCTGCAGGAGGTCGAAGCCACGGCGGACCGGATTGTGATCATTAACCGAGGCCGCATCGTAGGCGACGGCACCATCCAGGAATTGCGGACACGGGCCAAGAAGCACGAGCGCGCCGAGGTGTCGGTGAGGGGCGAACGCAACGAAATCGAACGGTTGCTGTCGGGCCTCGAGGGCACGCGGCGCGTGGAATTTCTCGGCGAGGACGACGGCTTCGTGACGTTCCGATTGTTGGGCAAGCTGGGCTCGGAACAGTGGCGTGAAATCGGCAAGCTGGCCAAGCTCAAAAGCTGGGAGCTGCGTGAACTCACCGAGCGCCCCCTCAGCCTGGAAGAGACCTTCCTGTCGCTCACGGAACCCGAAGCCGCCGCGAAGAGCAGTGAAAAGGGAGAGGCGTGATGAAGAACATCAAGACCGTTGTATTGCGCGATTTGGGGGCCTATTTCACTTCCCCCGTCGGATATATCTTCGTGATCGTGTTTCTCGCGATGAGCGTGGGCATCTTCATGACCTCGTTTTTCACGTTCCCGGTTGCCGATATGCGCAACTTCTTCGCCAATCTGCCCATCATCCTATGCGTGTTCATCCCTGCGGTGACCATGCGCGTCTGGGCCGAAGAACGCAAAGAAAACACCTGGGAACTGTTGTTGACCTTCCCGATGCGCGCGCGGGAGCTCGTGCTCGGAAAGTTTATCGCGACGCTGGTGTTTTACGTGATAACGCTGGCGGCGACGTTCACCGTGCCGCTCATGCTGGTGGTGCTGGGCGACCCCGACCGCGGCGTGCTGTTCGGCGGCTATATGGGCGCCACTCTCCTCGGGGCCATGTTCCTGGCCATGGGGCTGTTCTTCTCGGGATTCTGCAAGGACCAGATCGTGGCCTTTGTCGTGACGCTGCTGGCCTGTTTCGCGGTATTCCTTGTCGGCACGAACTTCATCGCCGGCTACATTGACGGATTCTTCCCCGGACTGGGCTCCGCGTTGAGCCAGATGGCCGGCTTGATCGACCACTACAACGCGTTCATCCGCGGCGTGGTCGAAGTGGCGGACGTGCTGTATTTCCTGGGTTGGACCACCCTGTTCCTGGTGCTGAACGCGCTGTACATCGAAGGACGCAGCCGGCCCGGCATCCGCCTGCAGTTCGGTACGGCCATCGCGCTCTGCCTGGGCATCGGCATGGCCCTCAACTGGCTGACCATCGACACCAGCATTTACCGCTTCGACCTGACCGAAGACCAGATCTATACGGTATCGCCCGCGGCGAAACGGATCCTCTCGCAAGTGAAGCGCCCGGTGCAGGTCAATCTCTACATCACGCCCAAGAGCGACATGCCCACGGCCTACACCCAGCTCGAGCAGGACATCATGGGCAAGCTCAAGGAATTACGGGTCGCGTCCAACGGCATGATCGCGCCGGATGTCGTATACCTTCAAGCAGCCAACGTTATGACCAGTGCGCCCAAGTTTGATGAAGAGAAGAAAAAGGACGAAGACCAGACCGACAAGACCGAGAAGCGCATGCTCGAAAAGGGCGTCGAGCCGTTTGGCGTACAGGTGATGTCGGGCGATGAAATCAGCCAGAAACTCATCTATTCGAGCATCGGCGTGGGATTGGGGGCCGAGGCCGAGGAAATCATCCCTCAGGTGACCCCGGAAACGGTGCAGCAGTTGGAGTACCGTCTCATCAACATCATTTTCAAGCTCACGCGCGAAAAGAAACCCGTAGTGGCCCTCGTGGCCCCGAAAGAGGCATACAACATCGACCCGCAGATGCGGCAGATTATGATGCAGATGGGCCAGCCCGTTCCCGAGCAGCGCGACCCCTACGACATGCTTCAGGCCTACCTCGAATCCGAAAAGTACGACGTGCAGCGCATCGAACTGACCAAGGACAGCCCCCTGCCCCAGGAGTACGACACGCTGGCCATCATCAACCCGCGGCAGCTGGACGAGCGCCAGCGCTGGGAGATCGACCGCGCCCTGGCTTCCGGCAAGTCCGTCATTCTGGCGGTTCAAAACTATCTCTGGGAATACCGGACCAGCAGCCGCGGCATCACCATGGCGCGCCAGGACGAGAACCCGCAGGTCAATGAACTGCTCGAACAGTTTGGGCTCGGCGTCGACGACGACCTGCTGATGGACGTCAACAGCTTCCCGCTGACGATTCGCAGCAATGACCCGTTGCAGAACCTGCTGGGCGGCGGCACGCCGATCTCCAGTCCGATGCACATCGAGGTGACCAGCGAGCAGATGGACAACCAGACTTCGATCACGAGCCGGCTGGGCTTCATTACCTATCTGTGGGGCACGGCTCTTACGATCGACCAGGAAGAGCTCAAGAAGCACGGCCTCGAGGCGCGCGTCATTATGCAGACCAGCGACAATGCCTGGACCGTCGCCCAGAACGCGCCACTCAGCGAGGAAACGTTCGAGCCGCCTGCCAAGGGCGACCGGTACCCGCTCATGGCCTTGGTCACGGGGCAGTTCCCGGACATCTACAAGGACCAGCCGCGCCCGGATTGGCCGCCGCCCCAGCCGCGGCCGGGCATGCCGCCCCAGCCCCCGTCGGAGGAGAAAGAGGAGCCTGCGGGACCCTTGACCCCCGCGCCGGGCAAGCTGGTGCTGGTGGGCGCATCGCAGATGTTCCGCAGCGATTTTCTGCAGCGTTCGAACGCGGACCTGTTTCTCAACAGCATCGACGCGGTGACTCTGGGCGACGATTTGGTGAACGTGCGCAGCCGGAAGGCGGTGGACCGCACCATTTCGAAACCCAGCGACAGCCAGGTCAACATGTGGAAATTCGTGAACTACGTGCTGGTGAGCCTTGTCATCACCACGGTGGGCGTGGCCGTGACCGTGGTGCGGCGTCAGTCGCGCAATGCGTACACGATGTCTTTCATGAACAACGGCGCGCCGGCGGACTAACGGCGGATCAACCCTGGTAATACAATGGGAATGGCCCGATAAGGATTGTGGAGAGGTCTCATGAGAAAGTGGAAGAATCTTGTTCCCCTGGTTGTGATCCTGGCCATCCTGGCCGCCTTGGTGGTGCTGAAGCAGGTCCAGAACCGGCCTGTTGCGATCGAGGAACAGCTTCAGGCGAAAGTGACGGCGCTTATCCCGGAAACCGTCTCTCAAGGCGCGGTTACCCGGATTGACCTCTATACGGGAGCAAAGCCCGACGACAAGGTGGTTATCCAGCGCGATGCCCAAGACCCGAATGTCTGGAGGCTCACAAGCCACTTCAACGCTCCGGCAAAGAAAGACAAGCTCGACGAGTTTCTCGAGAAACTCACCGGGTTGCATGGTGAGTTCCGGGCAGCAGACGTCACCGGCGACGACCTCGGCGAGTTCGAATTGGCCGAAGACAAGGCCTTTCATGTACTCGCGTATACGGACGACGCCGAGAAGCCGGCGGTCCATATCCTCAACGGGAAGGCCCCGAAGTCCGGGCAGGTGTTCGTGCGCACGGTTGATGGAAACACCGTCTATGTGTCCGACGTGAACTTCCGCCGTGAAGCCCAGCTCTGGAGCGAGGAGGCCGATGCGGCCCCCGAGCCCGGCCCCTGGGAAGACAAGGACGTCGTGAAGGTCGCCAAGGAAGACATCACGAAAGTGGCCCTCACCATGCCCGACAAGCAACTCGTGTTCGAGAAGCGCGAGAAACCCGCCGAGAAAAAAGAAGGCGAGAACGCCGAACCGGCTGCGGGCGAGGAAGCCGCGCCGAAACCCGAGGAGCAGGCTCCCCCCCAGTACGAATGGGCGCTGGCTTCGGGAGGCGTTGCTGGCCAAACGCATAAAGAGATGGGGCTCGATGCGATCCTGGGCGCGTTCAATCCCTTGACAGCCACGGAAATCGTCGATCCGGCCAAACTCGACGAGTGGAACTTGACAACGCCCGGTTTCAAATGCGTGCTTACCCTCAAGGACAAGGAGCTTGTCCTCGAGGGGGGGCTGCCGCCATCGAGCGCCGACGGCTACGTGCGCGTGGCCGGCGCCAAGGAGCCGGTGATCTATAAACTGTCTTCCTATGTCTTTGGCAAGGTGTTCCCGAAAGGCTCCGACCTGTTTAACCTGCAGACCCTCGGCCTCGATAAGGAAACGCTTGCCCGTGTCGAAATGGAACTGCCCGATGCCAAGGTCGTGCTCACCAAAGAGGGCGCCGACTGGACCGTTGCCGAGCCCAAGGCCGACCTCGAAGCGGATACGACGGCGATCTCGACCCTAACCGGCGCGTTGGCGGGTTGGAAAGCTTCGGACTACACCGATTCGGCGCCTCTCGGGGAACCCGTCCGCCGGATCACCTTCTCTACGAGCGATGGGCAGGCCCACGTGCTTGAGATTGGCGGTCCGTCCCGCTCCATCGACGGCAGTTACGCGCGACTGGACGGCGGCGCCGTCGTAGCCATGACCAAAGGCGATGTCGGGAAAATCCTGGTCGAGCCGAAGAACCTCTACAAGCGCGCGCTGCTCGCGAAAGACGCCGCTGACATCAAGACGATCACTATCGCTCCCGCCGCCGGCGAGCCAATCATCCTTGCGCGAAATGAGAGCAATGTGTGGATGCTTGGGGACGCGGAAGCCAATGCGGACGCGGCGGAAGACGTCGCCGATGCCATCGCGGACCTCCAGGCCGACCAGATCCTGTTTGGCAAGGCGCCTGCCGAATTTGCGCCCCAAGTGACCATCGACGTCACCCTCGAGAGCGGCGAAGGCCATAAGCTGCTGCTCGGCCAGGAGTCCGAGACGGGAAGAGAACTCATG
>DAOLNV010000121.1:11271-13167 GCA_035416745.1 Candidatus Hydrogenedentota bacterium
CAACCGGACAGTCAGTCCCGCCGGAGGCCGCCCCCGCCCAGGGTGTCAACTAGGAGCTGCCCACAGCTGAGAAACGGGACTGCGGAGTCGCTGGAAGACCAGACTCCGATCGTGCGGTCGTGAAGAGCAGTGGGAACCGCTGTTGCGGGTCGTGTGCTTGTCCAGCGAGTGGGATGCATTGGCCCTGCAGCCCCGTAGGGTCAAGCAGGGCCGGTTCGGGCTTCTCGCGCTTCGGGCATCGGCTTCCGGGCTCTTTCGGCGGGTCCGCAACCCCGGAGTTGCCGGGTGTTTTTACACGGAGAGACAATGCCACGCATAAGAACCAGGAAAGGGCCGGCGATCATGTACCGCGAAATGTTCTTTTGCAGTCTGGTGGCATTGGTTGCGACGGCCGCGGTCCCGGCACAAGACGATGTCGAGCTTTCGCGGCGCAATGCCATTGTGCAGGCCATCGAGGAAGCTTCCCCGGCGGTGGTGTCCATCAACGTCGTGGAGACGCGCGAGGAAGTCCCCCCGATGTTCCGCGATTTCTGGGAGTTCTTCGATCTGCCCTCGCCCCGCCACCGTGTCGAGAACCGGCGTGTCGATTCCGTGGGAAGCGGGTTCATAATCGATGCCGAAGGGCATATTCTCACCAACTACCACGTTCTCGAGGGGGCCAGCGGCATCGCCTCCGTGACGTTGTCGGACGGCCGCGACCTCAAGGCTCAAATCGTGGGCGTCGACCCTCGCACCGACCTGGCGCTTCTCAAGGCCGAGGGCGCGAACCTGCCGTTTGCGGCCTTGGGCGAATCCGAAGACCTCTATATCGGCGAGTGGGTCATCGCCATCGGGAACCCCTTCGGACCGCTGATCAGCGATCCCCAACCAACGGTCAGCGTGGGAGTGGTTTCGGCGAAAAACCGCCGTCTGAGCCCCAGCATCGGCGAGGGCGAGCGCCTGTATCAAGACATGATCCAGACCGACGCCGCCATAAACCCGGGCAACAGCGGCGGCCCGCTGGTGAACGCCAAGGGCCGGGTTATCGGCATAAACACCATGATCTTCAGCCAGAGCGGCGGAAGCGTCGGGTTGGGGTTTGCCATTCCCATCGACCGTGCCCGGCGCGTGGTGGCCGAACTCCAACGTTATGGCCGGCGGCGCGACCCCTGGGCGGGGTTCAAGGTCGAGGACGTGGTGGACCTGCATCCCGATTTCGCGCGCCAACAGGGAATCACCATCGACCACGGCTGCCTCGTGGTGAACATCCTGCGCGACTGCCCCGCGTACAAGGCCGGATTGCGCCCGGGCGACGTAATCATCGGCATTGCCGGACACGAAGTGGTCCGCTCGAGCGACATCGATTTCGCCATCTGGGACCATTTCGTGGGGGATGCCATCTCGCTCGAGATCGATCGCCAGGGCGAACGCAAGACGCTGACATTTATCGTGGAAGAACTCGACCAGTAGTCCGCAACCGGGGGCACGGGCGGCATCTCCAACTGCGGGGTAAGCACCGGCGAAACCGGGTACGATGCCGTGCGGTTCGCGGGCCGCGATTAGCCGGTATTCCCCAGCGCCAACGGCGCGAGACATACCAGCCTTGGCTGAAGGCCAAGGAAACCAGTTCCCCTTCCCCAGCCCCAACGACGCGTAACATACCCCCACGATACGGTTGTCACCTCTTCAGCGCCAACGGCGCGTCACATACCAGCCTTGGCTGAAGGCCAAGGAAACCGGTTCCCCCCAAAAATCCCACAGGGCTGAAAGCCCGGAACATCATCTCGCCTGGCCGTTCAATCCCCAATTTGTTTCGGGCCTTCAGCCCTCTTGCCTGTTTTGAAACCCATCACCTGGCCCTTCAGGCCAGGCTGGTATGTTACGCGCCTTCGGCGCTCCGGAGGACACATGCCCCGC
>DAOLNV010000122.1 GCA_035416745.1 Candidatus Hydrogenedentota bacterium
TCAGAGGACATTTCTAATGGGGACGCAAGAGGACATTATCACTGTGGTTTGACAATGCGGCCCGGGCCGGTTGCACAGGGCCAGACCATGTGCTATGCTGCAGGGTTGTTGGGGCACGGCGTGCAGCCGGGCGGTAACTGTAAACCCTGGAAGCCTTTCCGAAGGTTCCATGCCCCGAACCGAAACGAAGAGGAAGCCGAAGGTGCGTACCCTGCAAGTGCTTGTGGTGATG
Source organism: Candidatus Hydrogenedentota bacterium (assembly GCA_035416745.1). Classification (NCBI taxonomy): domain Bacteria; kingdom Pseudomonadati; phylum Candidatus Hydrogenedentota; species Candidatus Hydrogenedentota bacterium. The sequence continues at coordinate 233 of DAOLNV010000122.1, forward strand.
TTCGTAGCGGCGGTGCCGGTTCTTCATGCGGAGATTGTGGACCAAATCCTGGCGACGGTGGATACCGAGGCGATCCTTTTGAGCGAGGTCATGATGGAGATTGCCCCCGGTCTGGCTGAACTCCAGGCGTCCTCGGCGGACCAGGCGTCTTTTGGTCGGGCCGCCGATAAACTCATCCGCGAGGCGCTCGACCAAGCCATCGAGACCAAGATCCTCCTGCGGGAAGCCGTGCGCACCGGTATCGAGTTCGACGAAGAACGCGTCGACGAACGGCTCCAGGAAATGAGGAAACGCTACGATTCGCCCGAGCAGTTCAACAAGGAACTCGAGGCGTCGGGCGAGACGCTCGGCGACCTGCGCGTCCGTATCCGCAAACAGACCCTTGCCCGGGCCATGGCGGTGCGCAAGCAGAACGAGTTCGAAAAGGAAGTCGTGGTGTCGGAGTCGGATGTTGCCCAGTATTTCGAGGACCATGAAAAGGAATTCTCCCGGCCTGAACGCGTGCGCGTCAGCCAGGTCTACCTGCCCGCTTCCAACGACGCGAACGAGCGCGCCACCGTCAAAGCGCGGATGGAAGAGATTCTGAGCGAGCTGAAGCAGGGCGGGGATTTTGCCGCGGTCGCGAAAGCGTACTCTAAAGAGCCCAGTGCGGAACAGGGCGGCGTCATCGGATGGGTGGTGCGGGGCGATTTGGTGCAGGTTCTCGAGGAAGCCGCGTTCACGTTGCCTGTGGGCGGCATCAGCGAAGTCCTCGAAAGCCCCGGCGGCTTCCACATCCTCAAAGTCGAAGAACGGCAAGACGCGGGCCAGGCCACGCTGGAAGACGTGCGCAAGGACATCGAACCCAAATTGCGCGCTCAAGTCGCCGCGGAACGTTACAAGAAGTGGGTTCAGGAATTGCGCAAGGAAAGCCGCGTCCGCGTTTTCTATTGATCGAAACAGCCGTTCTTGTGCCGGCCGGCCGGATAGCTTCATGCTCGCACGCGCGATGAAAATGGCCTTCTGGATCACCTACGACCACCTCGGGAAGTTCCTCGTCGTTGGGCTTCTATGGTCCGTGGCGCTGTTTGTGCCGGGGTGGATTGCCCTGGTTGGCCTCTTCAGCGGCGAGCCCGGGGTGCGCGCCATTATCGGCATACCTGCGGCGCTGGCCGCGTTCGGGATCATCCTCCCCGTCCCCAGCGCGGGACTGGCATACTTCATCAAGGTCCTGATCGACGAACGCGACGGAAGCATCGGCGACTTCTTTCGCGGCATCAAGCTGTACGCGGTGCGCGCCGTGGCAATCGGGCTCTTCTTCGTATTTGCCGCCGCCAGCCTGGGCACCAGCACGTGGTTCTACGCCGCCAAGCTTCGCGACACGGCGCCATGGCTTGGCTATGCCATCAGCGGCCTCGCACTCTGGTGCCTCTTGTTTGCCGCGCTGATGGGCTTGCTCGTTCTGCCGGCCCTGGTGCAGAAGAAAGCAGGCATCTACGAAACCCTCAAGCTGACAGCCCTCCTGGTTCTCGGCAATCCCTTGTTCTCGCTGGGCCTGGCTTTTCAGGTGCTGACGCTCACGGCCGTATGTCTTGCAATCTTCCCGGTATTCATCTTCCTGTACGGGCCCGGGTTCGCCGCTTTGACCGGCAGTGCGTACGAGATGCTGGCGCGCAAGTACGCGGCCAGGGCCGCGGAAACCGGCGCCAGACAGGACCGGCCTCCGTATCCTTCCGATGAAGAAGACGACTATTTGAACCGGGGTTTTCGAGATTTCCTTTTCCCGTGGAAGGGGTAATGGCGGGGCCGCGCCGAACGCCTGCGCTCGAGCCCAGCCAAGACTATTCTTTGTCGATGAAAGGAACTACGCTGCGAACGAACCCGATCGTGGGCTCGGGTTCCGGCGCGACAAACTCGATGCCCAGCATGTTCAACAGTGAGCCCTCCGCAAGCCGAAGGTCAACGAAAGCCTTCTCGAGGGCAATGGTGGCCTGCACTTCCTGGCTCTGGGCCGCGGTGAGGTCGTCCTGCATATCCAACACCTGGTAACTCGAGGTGAGACCGAGTTCGAGGCGCTTCTCTTCAGCCGACACGTTGACTTCCTGCAGCTTGCGCGACTGCTTGCTGCTTTCGACGAGGGTGCGGTTTGTCTCGATGGTTATGTATGCCGTGCGAACGGCGAGCATGATGTCCTGACGCGCCTTGTCGAGTTGCCGTTCGGCCTCGCTCACTTCAATGCGAGAGCGCTGGTATTGTCCTCGCGCCGTGCGGTTGCCAATGGGTACCGAGCCCTGAATATTGATGGTGTAAGAATTGTCGGTGCGGTCCTTGATGCCGTCGAACACGTCGTTCTTGTCGGGGCCGCGGCCGCCCTGAGACACGGAGCCGCCGATGTCCAGCTGGGGCAGCAGGCTATTCCTGGCCACGGTCTTGTTGATCCGGGCGCTCTCGATGGCCAACTCGGCGGAACGCACTTCGGGACGCATCTCGAGCGCGCGCCCAAGGCTCTCGTCGATATTCACCTCGGAATCGTCGGGGCGGGGCCGGTCTACGGGCACGATCCGGCGTTCCTGCAGCGGTTCCCCCTGCTGCACATTGAGCAGATTCCTAAGCCGGTTTGTCGCGTCACCGACCGTACCCATGGCCGAAATCACGTCGCTTTGGCGCGCTGCCAGGCCCGCGCGGGCCTGGACCACGTCGATGGCGGCGCCCACCCCGATCTCGAGCCGCTTCTCGTTCAGCGTGAGTAACCGCTCGGCGTTCGCCATGCTGCTCTGCCGCACCTTCAACTGCTCGATGGCGCCAACAAGGTCCCAATAGGCCTTAACGACTTCGGCAACCGAACTCATCGTTTGCAGTTTGAGCTGGTTTTCGGCCGACTCCTCGGCATTCTGGGCAATACGCACGCGCGCCAGGTTCACGGCCTTGCCGCGCCCGCGCAGCAACGGCTGGGTAAGGGAGAGGGTCAATCCCCCGCTCCACTCCTTGATGAAGTAGTTGAAGGTGCTTTCCTCGGTCTCGACCATGAGCGACACGTCATATTGCGTGCCCCATTGAAGCTTTCCCGAGATTCCCGCCTTGCCGCTCGTGAGGTAGTCTTCAATCTGCGAAATGCCGCCAAACACATAGACTTGAGATGACGCCTGTTGTTGGGCCTCCGTGTAGGTAAGGCTTCCCGACCCGATGGGATCAAATTCACCGCGCGCCGCCATGATGTCCGCCGCCGATTTCAGCGGACTGAAAGATACTATCTGAATTGTCAGATTGGATTCGAGCGCGCGCCGGATGCACTCCTCGAGCGTCAACGGCATTTCGTCACGGGCGGCCTTCGCAGCGAGCTTCTCATAAAACGGTTCGAGTTCGATCGCTTCCAAGTCTATCTTCTGCTCGAAGCGCGGCGCGACGTAGGGGTTTGCCTCGCTGGCCTCCGGAGGGGCGGATTCCGCGGCTTCCTCGGGGCCGGGTTGTGCCTCCTGCGTCCTCTCGGGTTCCGGAGAAGATGCCGCCGCTTCTGCTTGGGCCAGATGCAGACGTTCGTCGCCACGGACCGTCCCAGCGGACGCCAGAATCAACAGGATCGTCCCCGCGAACATCACACGCAGGCTGTTCATCAGACTCCCCTCTAGACGTTTCATTCCACACCCGGGGCGCGCTATTCCCCATCATGACCATAGGACACATTCAGCGCCATGGGGGTTTCACGAACTGCAAAGTTCCCGATGCAGGCTGGCCTTCCGCAACACGGCCTCCCCACCCCACAGAGTGTAATAAACCCCGCAGACGCAGTCAATTGGGCGAACAAGGGCGCAAACAAGGGCGCAAACAAGGGCGCAAACCCCCGCTGTGGCGCGGTTTCCCGACCGCGCCACTCTCACGACCGAAGGTCTCCAAAACACAACGGCCCGCGGGCTCGATGCCTGCCTTGATGGCTCCTGCGCCCGTTCGTCTCTTGGATTCGCCGCGGTTTCCGGGTACTCTAGTGCCGGTCTTCTTTCAGGATAAAGAGGCGCACTGAATACGGGTATGCAATCATGACAATTGTCAATAGGCCATCACGACGGTTTCTTGTTGTCTCGAGCGCGGCGTTCGCTGTCGTTCTTTTCGCGTGGGCAGCATCGGCGGGGGATGAGGCGCCCGCGCTGCCGGAAGGTCTTAATGAGCCAGCACAGGCCCAAGACAAGGCAGACGCCCAGGGGCCCGCGCTGCCGGAAGGGCTCGGCACCGACGAACCTGCCGGGCCCGCGTTGCCCGAGGGTCTGGACAGCAGACCGGCGGCTCCCGCAGCGCCCGATGCAGAGGCAGAGGGACCTCAGTTGCCGGAGGGCCTCGGGAAAACGGTCTCCGGCGAACAGGCCGCTGCCGGTGAACAGGAGCGGCCCAAGAAGCTGCGGCCCAACTGGTTGCACGGGTTCTGGGACGTGCGCGGGGGCGTCCGCACGCAGAACGACCCGGCGCAGTCCAAAGACGCCACGCTGGGCGAACTTCGGCTTCAACTCGAGGCCGATAAGGCATGGAACAATGTCGTGTTGAAGTACCGGGGCGATTTTATTGGCGACGCGGTACTCGAACAGGGCGATTACGATTTGCGCGAGTTGTCCCTCACGCTGTCGCCCGCGAGTTTCCTTGACGTGCGCCTGGGCCGCCAGGTGCTGACCTGGGGCACGGGCGATTTGTTGTTCCTCAACGACCTGTTCCCGAAGGATTGGCAAGCGTTCTTGAGCGGGCGCGACGTCGAGTATCTCAAGGCGCCGTCGGACGCTATCCGCACGACGTGGTTCACCGACTGGATCAATATCGATTTCGTTTATACCCCTCAGTTTGATCCCGACCGGTTTATCACCGGCGAACGCCTGAGTTTCTACAACGGGCTGTTCGGGCGCACGGTGGGTTCGGACCACCAAGCGGATTACAACGCACCCAGCACGTGGTTCGAGGATGACGAGTTTGCGCTGCGTCTGTATCGCATGGTGGGCTCAGCGGAGCTGGCGTTCTATGCGTATTCGGGGTACTGGAAGAGTCCGGGCGGCCAGCGTTTTCCCCCGATGCAGGCCAGTTTCCCGAAACTGAGCGTATACGGGGCGAGTTTGCGCGGGAACATTTTCAAGGGCATTGGGAACGTGGAGATGGCGTATTACGACTCGCGCCAGGACCGCGGCGGCGGCAACCCATTCGTCAACAACAGCGAGTTCCGGCTCCTGCTGGGCTACGAGCGCGAATTGGCCAAGGAATTCACGGGCGGCGTACAGTACTATCTCGAGCACATGATGGACTACAGCAGTTACCGCAATTCGCTCGTGCCGTTCATCATGGATGCGCGAGACCAGGACCGCCACCTGTTCACGGTGCGGCTGACGAAACTACTGATGCGACAGGACTTGACGCTCTCGCTGTTCGCGTTCTTCAGCCCCAGCGATGTGGATACGTACCTGCGGCCCCTGGTGAGTTACAAGGTGAACGACCACTGGACGGTCGAGTGTGGGGGCAACGTGTTCTTCGGCGAAAATCGGGCCACCTTCTTTGGGCAGTTTGAAGACAACACCAACGTGTACGCCACAGCCCGGTATTCGTTCTGAATCCCGGGATTTCAAACTCTCGGGTTTGCGGTTCGCACGCGTTCTGATGCAGAATCGGGGGCATAGGGTTCGTTCGGTCCCGGTTGGGGTGTTTCCATGCTCAAGCGGGGAAACTGAAACAAGGAAAAGGATAGGCGATCATGAGCGAGAAATTGGCCATTGACGGAGGGCAAAAGGCGGTTACCAACAAACTGGCCCCCTGGCCGCAGTTCAACGAAGCGGCAATCAAAGCGGTGGAGGAAGTGTTGCGTTCGGGGAAAGTCAATTACTGGACCGGCAAGAAGGGCCGCGAGTTCGAGGAGCGGTTTGCGAAGTGGCAAGGCAGCAAATACGCGATCAGCGTGAACTCGGGCACATCCGCCCTGCACGTGGGATTGGCGGCGCTGGGCGTCGGGCCTGGCGACGAGGTCATCGTCCCGAGCTACTCGTTCATCGCGTCGAGTTTTTCGATTTGTCAGGCGGGCGCCATTCCGCGGTTTGCCGACGTCAACCTGGAGGACCACTGCATCAGCGTGGAGTCCGCCGAGAAGCTCGTGAACAAGCGCACCAAGGCCATCATGCCGGTGCACTTGTACGGCAATGTCGCGGATATGGACGAGATCAACGCCTTTGCGAAGAAGCACAATCTGTTCGTGATCGAAGACAATGCCGAGGCGTTCGGCGGCGTATACAAAGGCAGGAAGACCGGCGCCCTGGGAGACATCGCGGCGTGCAGCTTCTGCCAGAACAAGACCTTCACGACGGGCGGCGAAGGCGGTATGGTCACTACGGACAATGAGGATTTGGCTTGGGAGGCGCGGAGTTTCCGCGACCACGGTTACGATGTGAAAGCGCGCCTGAGCCTGCTCGAACTCGAACAGAAGCTGCCGTACATCCACAACCGCGTCGGCTGGAACTACCGCATGACTGAAATGCAGTCGGTGATCGGTCTGGCCGAATTGGACCGGATCGACTCGTGGAACATGCCGGCCCGGCGCCGCAACGCCCATATTGTAATGGACGCGCTCGAGGGGCTGCCGCAGGTTCTGTATGGGCCGATCGACACGGCCGAACGCCAGAACGGCTGGTTCGTGATGGCGTTCTCGCTCGACATCGAGAACATGGCGTGCGACATCAACAAGTTCGTCGAAGCGGCCGGCGCCGAGGGCGCTCCATGCTGGAAGGTGTTCTGGCCGCAATGCCACACGGAAAAGGCGTTCACGAAGAAGCGGGGCTTCGGAGATTCGGGTTTCCCGTTCACCTCGAAGGAATACGCCGAGCCCGAAAGCGTCGACTACGCCAAGGTCGAAGTGCCGAACGCCGTCTGGCATCAGAGCCACACGTTTACCTGTTTTGCCTTCCCCACCTATACCGAGGATGACATGCGCCAGATCGCCCATGCGCTCGTGAAAGTCATCAAGGCCTACTCGAAGTAATGCACGTCCTCCGGCGCCCGGGACAGGCGCCGGGCGCCGGAGGTTTTGTGCGCCGGTTCAGCTCCGAGCGGCGCTCAGTGCTGGCGTGGCCTGCCCGGGCTTATCGCCGGGGGAACGGGTGCGGGGTTTTGATTGGCCTAAAGTGCTATGTTAGCATCCGTTGGCTTGATGTGTTTCGGCTACCACGGATGTGCTCATGATCGAGATCAGCGAAGACCCCAATTACAACCCGCGCAACCTGACTCCGCCCAGGACAAGCGTGTGGTCCGTCTATAGGCGGTTGCTGGGCTATGCACTGCGCTACAAGGGACGCCTTGCGGTGTCGATTCTGTTCGCCCTGCTCGTTGCGGGGTCGTTCACTTCGATGATTGTGGGCGTAGCGGCGGTGGTTGATGTGTCGCTGAGCCCGCCCGAGCCGCTCGGGAACACCGGAGCCGCCAAGGAGACGATCGAGCAGGCTGAGGCGCGGGCAACAGACCAATTAACCGAGAAATACGCGCCCCGGGTGGTTTCGGCGTTGAAACCGCTCGAGTTCGCGCACGGGATGGATGAGATCGCCCTCCGCCAGGGCGTCCATGATGTTATTGCGGGCATGCGGGCCCGGCCGATGTATGCCATTGAAGTGGCGTGCTTCTTGCTCGTGGGCTTGTCGCTGGTAGCAGGTATTGCGCGTTTTCTCCAGGAGTATCTTGCGGGGACGATAGGAGCGAACATTTCGGTCGAACTGGGGCAGGAAATGTACGCGAACATCATGCGCCTGTCGCTCGGGTTCTTTGAGAAACACCCTACCGGGGAACTGATCGCCCGATTCGCGAACGACATATTTCAGGTGAACCGCGGTCTGTCGGGCGTATTCGTGAAACTCATGCGCGAGCCGTTCAAGGCGGTCTTCTTTATGATTACGGCGTTCACAATCGATCCGCTGATGACCCTGATCGGATTGTGCGTGCTGCCGCCCGTTGCCGCCGCGATCTATCAACTCGGCCGGAAGTTCAAGAAGAGCGTGCGGCGGTCCCTGGAAAAGGTGGCCTCGATGGCGATGGTGGCGTCGGAGACGTTCAACGGGATTGCGATAGTCAAGGGTTTCTGCATGGAAGCTTACGAGATCGCACGCACGAACGCCGAATTCGCCAAACTGCGCCGGTATCTCGTGAAGATGGTGAAGGTAGATGCAGCGGTCGGCCCGGTGGTCGAATTCGTGTTGATTCTCGGCGTGGCCGCGCTGGTGCTGTTTGCGGGAGCGCGCGTGATGAGCCAGGAGATGAGCCAGGGCGACGTCGCAGGCCTGATCTTCGCGTTTGCCCTGATGCTGGACCCGCTGCGGAAGCTTTCGACGGTGAACAATCAGATCCAGACCAGCGTGGCGAGCGCGGAACGCGTGTTCGAGTTCATCGACATGCAACCGGAAATCGTCGAGAAGGCCGGGGCGCGCGCCCTGCCGAGGCTGTCCAATTCCATCCGTTTTGAGAATATTCACTTCGCCTATAAGCGGGGGACCGAAGTGTTGCGGGGCATCGATCTCGAGGTGAAAAGGGGCGAGATGGTGGCATTGGTGGGGTTCAGCGGCGCGGGAAAAAGCACGCTGGTGAAACTCTTGCCCCGTTTCTACGACGTAACGGAGGGGGCCGTGAAGATCGACGGCGTCGACATCCGGGACGTATCGTTCACGAGCCTGCGCGATCAGATCAGCATCGTTACCCAGGAGACGATCCTGTTCAACGAATCCGTGCGCGACAATATCGCGTTCGGACGCAAAGACTATACCGCCGGGCAAGTGCTCGCAGCCGCACGGGCCGCCTATGCCGACGGGTTCATCGATGCGCTGCCCGAGGGGTACGACACGGTTATTGGAGAAAGTGGCGCGACCTTGTCCGGCGGCCAACGCCAGCGGCTGGCCATTGCCCGGGCCATCATCAAGGACCCTGCGATACTCATCTTGGACGAAGCGACCTCGAACCTGGATTCCGAGAGCGAACGTGCCATACAGAAGGCGTTGGCGGCGTTCGTGGAGGGCCGCACGACCATCGTGATCGCCCACCGGCTGGCGACCGTGCAGCGCGCCCACCGGATTGTCGTGATGGATGAGGGCCGTATCGCGGAACTCGGCACGCATCAGGAACTTCTCGCGAATGGCGGCATATACCGCCGCTTGTACGAGCAGCAGTTGTTGTCGGGCGGCGAGGACACCGCATGAAGAGAGCGCTCCCAGCCGCCGTCGCGCTTCTTCTCGTGCTCGGCAGCTGCGGAGAAGAGGAAACGGCGCCACAGCGTGCAGAGCCTTCGGAAATGGCTCAAACCGGCGCGGGCGGGCCGGTTTCCGGGGAGATGCAGCGGTTTACCCGGGCGCCCGTCATGGTGGTGGATCTGGAGGGCCGTCCCCTCGCCAATATGCTTCCGCTCGCTACGGACAGCCCAAACGCATTTCAGAAGCCGGTGGTGCAAGGGGAACTTACGGGGTCCGGCGGGACGAGCGAGCTGTCGTTGCCGCGCGATAGGCACCTCTATGTGCGCGCGTGGGACCCGGCGTTGCGCATGTTCCCCAACAATTTCTACGAAGTGCTGCCTCCCACGGGGGATACGACCGAGACCATGACCATCACGATGGTGGAAGGCGCTACGCTTGCCATGACGCTGCTTGACGCCAACCAGAATCCCGCGGCGAACGAGAACGTGGGGCTCATGATGTTTCACGGGGTGCACGGCGCGTGGTGGCCGGCCGAAGGCAATACCGATGAGAACGGCCGGGTGCAATTCGCGCTCGTGCCTCCAGGCGAATACACGGTGAAGGTCAAGGCCGTCACGAGCGGACAGCTCGAGCTGGGGAGCGTGCGTCTGTCTCCCGGGGGTAAAACGGATCTGGGTCCCCTAACGCTGCAATGAAGAACCCGGCGGTCATGGCGCCAGCTGATGCCTCCAGCCCATGCTCCGTTCTGTGTGTCCCGGCTATTCCAACACGATTTCCACGCGGCGGTTGAGCGCGGCGCCCGCCGCCGTATCGTTCGCGCTGACCGGCTGCGCCTCGCCGTGGAAGGACACGATCAGCCGCTCGGGGGGAATGCCCTGCTCCATGAAATATTGCTGCACCTTTTGTGCGCGCCGCCGGGACAAGTCCATGTTGTACTTGGGCGAGTGGCTGTTATCCGTGTAGCCTTTTACGTGGACCATGATCTCCGGCCACTCGGTCAACAACTGGGCGATACCGCGCAGGTATCCTTTTGCGGTGGCGTCAAGAGTCGTGCTGCCGCGGGCGAACGGGATCGCTTCGAACCTGGGATATTCGTCCGGTGCGCCGTCGAAATCGCGCCAGCGGTTGCGCGTTTCGGGTTCGAGGGGAGCGAGATCGACGCTGTCGGGAATGCCGTCCTGGTCGTTGTCCGGGTCGGGCGCGCCATCCCCGTCTTCGAATCCATCCAGGTCTTCCGGCAACAGGGGCTCGGCGTCTTTGAGGTCGACAATGCCGTCGCCGTCGGTGTCGCGGCGCCACATGGTATCGATGAGGGCTTCGGTATCCACGAGGGCCTTGGCGGCTTCGCGCCATTCCTTGCCTCGCACGAGGTTGTGTTCGGCGACGCTGAGACGGGCCGTTGCCTGGGCGTACAAGAGGGGCGCGGTTGTCTTGGCCTTGTCCTGGTCGATTTCGAGGTAGCGCGTCTTTATCCGCCCGAATTCCGCCTGACATGTTGCCGGGTCTCGAGCGGGTTCGGCCGTGACGGGAACGCGCTGGTTCTCGGGGATGGCCCGGATGGACGCCTCGGCCATGTTCAGGGCGAGATCGGCGTAATCCCACGCGCCACGGCGGTTGTGGGCGCGCCTCTGCTGGCGGGCGATATCGAGATAGTACTGGGCGGAGAAGAATTCGTAGGGCGCATAGGCGGCGGCGCCCAGGCTGCGCGCCTCCTCGATTTTGGCCCTGGCCGTGTCGATGTCGACCCGTTCCAGCTCGGCATATTCGCGGGCGGTTGGAACACTCAGGATATCTCCGCCGGTGGTCTGGCATCCGGCCGCGGCCAGCGTCAGCAGCGCCAAGGCTGCAATCGTCGTTCTTTGCATCGGAACACTCCTCCGTTTACGGGCGTGTCGTTCGGGCTTCGCAGGCGCGCCCCGCCGAAAAAACACGCGGGCGGTCTTCGCGCAAGGGCTTCTTCATTTTCACGCGCGGCGCGGGAAATCGCGGAGCGAGTTGATACTATTTGTCTCAATGGGATAGATTCAACCTTGGCGGCTCCGATCTTTGTCGCGAGGTTTGGCCTTTATGCATATACTCGGCCTTTCGGGATTCTACCACGACAGTGCTGCGGCAATCGTGCGGGACGGCGAAATTGTCGCGGCAGCACAGGAGGAACGGTTCACCCGCAAGAAGCATGACCCGGGTTTCCCCTCGGGCGCGGCCGAGTATTGCCTTCACGAAGCGGGCATCGATGCCGGCGGCCTGGACTACGTGGTCTTCTACGACAAGCCTTTCGTGAAATTCGAGCGGCTTCTGCTGACCTACCTTTCCGTGGCGCCCAAAGGGATTCGCTCGTTTTTCACCCAGATGCCGTCCTGGCTGAAAGAGAAGCTGTTTGTGCACAACATCATTCGCAAACAGTTGGAATACGAGGGGCCGGTTCTTTATACGATGCACCATCAGGCCCACGCGGCGTCGGCGTTTTTCCCGTCACCTTTCGAGGAGGCGGCGTTCCTGACCCTGGACGGCGTGGGCGAGTGGGCCACGTCGACCTATGGAATCGGGGAGGGGAACAGGGTTCGGATCCTCAAGCAGATCAACTTTCCGCATTCGCTGGGGCTTCTGTATTCGGCGTTCACGTATTTCACGGGGTTCAAGGTGAACAGCGGCGAGTATAAACTCATGGGGCTGGCGCCGTACGGCGAGCCGAAGTACGCGGCAGCGATCCTCGAGCATCTTATGGATGTGAAAGAAGACGGGTCGTTTCGGTTGAATATGGACTATTTCGATTACTGCGGCGGATTGCGGATGACGAACGACCGGTTCGCGGAACTGTTTGGCGGGCCTCCGCGGCGCGCCGAAACCGAGATTACGCAGCGTGAGATGGACCTGGCGCGGTCGGTGCAGATCGTGACCGAGGAAGTCATGCTCCGGATGGCGAAGGCCATCCACCGGGAAACGGGCATGCGGCATCTCGCCATCGCCGGCGGCGTGGGCCTGAACTGCGTGGCCAACGGCCGTTTGCTGCGGGAAAGCCCGTTCGAAGACATCTGGATCCAGCCTTCGGCGGGCGATGCGGGCGGGGCGTTGGGCGCGGCCCTGTTTGCGTGGCACCAACTGCTCGGAAACGAGCGGCACGCCGACAGCCGCCGCCAGAAGGCGAGTTATCTCGGGCCCGGGTTCAGCGAAGAGGCCATCGAGACCTACCTGCAGGAAGAGCGCATTCACTACGAACGTGTCGACGAAGAGACGATGTGCGATACCGTGGCGCAACTCCTGGAACGCGGCAAGGTCGTGGGCTGGTTTCAGGGACGCATGGAGTTCGGGCCGCGCGCGTTGGGTGCGCGCAGCATTCTGGGCGATGCCCGCTCGCCGGCCATGCAGTCGCTGCTCAACCGCAAGATAAAGTACCGGGAGTCTTTCCGGCCATTCGCGCCGTCGGTGCTGGCGGAGTATGTGGACCGGTATTTCGATCTCGACCGCGAAAGTCCGTACATGTTGCTGGTTGCCCAGGTGCGCAACGGCAGGCTGGCCGAACTCACCGAAGACGAAGCCAATGCCCGGGGGTTCGACAAGCTCCGGGTCGCGCGGTCCGAGATTCCGGCGGTGACCCATGTCGACAACTCAGC
>DAOLNV010000123.1 GCA_035416745.1 Candidatus Hydrogenedentota bacterium
GCATGCGTGACCTGTACGGGCAGGCTCGTAGGATTCGTCACGATCACGGGCTCGGAACCGTCGCCGAAGTCCCACTCCCATTCCACCACCTCACCCGAGCCGGCAGTAGTGGTGTCAGTGAATACCACTTCCCTGTCCCTGCCTACACTCGTCGGCTCGGCCGTGAAGCTCGGTGACGGCGGCGCCATTGTGAGCTTGACAGGCAAGCTGAAACCCTGAGCGTTAGTGCCCGTCAGCTCGATGCTGCCTTCGGCAAGGCCCGGGATTCCGGCGAGCAGCGAGCGGTCGACGGTTACCGTGATCTCGACCTTGTTGGCCGGGCCGGTGCTTGTGCCGCTGCTGGGCGTCACGGACGAAATCCACTCTTCCGAGGCGGTGGCGGTGAACGTGAGAGACGACGACGAATCGCCCCCGTTCCACACGAAGAAAGTCAGTTCCTCCAAATCATTGCCAAAGTCGAGTTGTGGCGGCGAAACGCTGATAAGCGGTTCCGGATACCCCGCAATGATGCGGACGGCCTGGGTCTGGCCCGAAGCCGCCTTGATGGTCACAGACCCTTCGTGGATCACGGTCTTTTCGAACATGCTGCGGTTGATAGTCACCTTGAGATTGGCTTCGTTCGCGGGCCCCGTGCTCGAGCCGGTCGAGGGGGTTACTGAAATCCATGGCTGGTCCGCGGTAGCCGTGAAGTTCAATGTGGTGCCGCCATCGCCCGCGTTCCAGACATCGAAATTCCACGTGGTTTCGTTCAGCCCGAAGTCGTGCGAATTCGCCGAAACGCCGATAGCCGGTTCGGATTGGCGCGCCCGCACAAGGATGGTCGCCCTGTCGCCGGTTTCGGTGGTGACCTGGATGGTCCCCTCGGCTTCGGTAGGCAGTTCAAAATACTTGTGAAGGTCTACATACACGTACTCGCGCGTATAGGCTTCGGAATCCGGGCCTTCGGCGAACGCTACCCACATTTCGAGACTGGTCGCGTCGTATACGGCATTGAGCACGCTTGCGCCGTGGGTGGCCACGTTACGCGACAGGGTGATCATTTTCGTGCTGTCGTATGTGCCGTAATTGTTGGTCAGATGCTCGTGCGCGATAGGGTCGCGCGACTCCGCGTGGTACACCACGTCATCAAAGGTGCTCAGGCCTTCGCCCCGCACCGGGTCGTTCGGGTCCGCATCGGTGTAGATGATCAAATCGTTCGGCGGCGTGTCGGGCGCATGAGCCTTGATTTTCACCGCGCGCCGCTCGTTCCTTCCGTCGCCGAAAACATAATGGTACCGCTTAATGCGTTCCGTGCCCGCCAGAATGTCCACTGCTTCGGTAAGGTTGTCGGCGTCGTAAAGGACCTTGCGCAGGAGGGTGGCGAAATGCTCGCCGTTCAGATTGTAAGGCGCTTCGCTCGACGGGCTGTCGCCCACTTCCGACAATGCGATGCCTTTCGCGTTGATGCCCGTGATGCAGCCCAGCATCCCCGCAAAACCTACGTTGGCGTGCGGAATGCCGTCCGTGGGATGGTAAACCACTATCCAGGGATTGTCCTGCGCGCCGGATTCCAGTTCCCAATCCAGGTTCCGGATCTGGTAGAGATGCTCGTCTGCCGATGCCTTGCCCCACACCGCGATAGCGCTGCATGAGTACGATTCAATGACGGGAATCATGTGGATGCGGACCAGTCTCTGATACCGCCCGGAGTAGCCGCGATTGGCCAGTCCATCTGCCACGCCTTGAAGTTCATCCAGGAATTGCTGATCGATGAAAGGCGAGACCTTCTGCCATGCGTCGTCAAGCGCGGCGGTGTCGATCCCCACGGCCTCGGCAAACGTCTCGTAACTGGTCATATTCGCCACGATCTCATCGGCCATGAGTTCGCCCAGGCTGCGTCCCATCTCCGTTGCCGTGCCTCCGACCACGACGACGGTGATAGCGTCAGCGCCCGTGCCAACAACGGTACGATAGGGAGTAAACGCCTTGGTTTGGGCCGCCTTGCTCATGGTGCTGCGGTCGATGGTGACGGTAATGATATCCGGGTCCTCCGATGCGATCACCGAACCGCTGGCGGGCTCAATGCTGATCCACGGGTCGCCCGGCGCGGTGATGGAATATACCGCTACGCTGCCCGCCTGGCCGGGGTTCGACACGCCGAACGTGCGCTGGGTATCGGTGCCGCCAAAGTCAAGCAGCCGGGTGGATACGGCTAACGAGGGTGCGGCAACCTGCACCACGACCGACACGGTCTGGGGCGTCAGCTCAGGGGCCGTCACGGTGATCTGTCCCTGGTACGTCTGGCCCACCTCCAGGCCGCCCCGGTCGATGACCACCTGAATCTCTTGTTCGTCGTCGATACCCGTCGATACGCCGCTTGTTGGCGTAACCAATAACCAATCGGAATCGGTCGAGACGGCGAAATCGAGCACGCTTCCCGCTTCCCCTGCGTTATACACGCGCAAAGACCACTCCGTCTCGGCGGTCCCGAAATTATGGCTTGTGCTGGACAAACCGATGGCGGCAAGCGGGTCACGCGCGCTTATCGCTATGGTTCTCGTATCGCCCTTCTCTGATGTAACGGTGATCGTTCCCGAATACACGGCTTTTCCGAGAAGACTTCTATCGAGAGTCACCTGAATGGTTTGACGGTCATCGCTGCCGGTGCTGGCGCCGGACGTCGGAGACAGCGAAACCCAGGGTACGTCGGCCGACAGGGTATACGCGAGACTGGTGCCCCGGCTGCCTGCGTTCCAGACATCAAACGACCACGAGGTCTCTTCGGCGCCGAAGTCGTGCGAAGTCTCTGAAACTCCGATCGTGCTCAGACCCACGGAGGCGCGCACCGCAAACGTCTTCGACTCGAGGCCCGGTGAGGATACGGTAACGATTCCCGAGTACGTCCCGCTATCGAATTTCGTGCGGTCAATAGAGACAAGAATTTCGGTCTCGCTATTGCTGGTTGAAGCAGTACCGTTGATTGGGTTTACGCTGATCCACGGCTGGTCGGCTGAGCACGTGAACCGGGCGCTCGAACTGCCGCCTGTGACCCACACAAAAAAGGAAAACTCCGATTCCATTGTCCCGTAATCATGCGAAGAATGGGAAAGGCGGAGTTCGGTTGTTCGACTGGGGCATCCAACTGTCAGAACACCCATCAGCACTACGCCCAAGAGCAAAGAAATTCGATATGTGCCCCGCACTGGCCTGTCCTCCTACGGCTTCGAAAGCGCGTCGCTCTCGGCCCGTTGCTTTGGCGTCCTGCCTGGCCGATATGCACCCATCCCAGAAGTCAAAGTCATCCAAGCTGATTTCACCGGAAGTCGTCCCCCAAGTATGGACAACTATCCCTGACAGACTGCAATAAACAGCCGTCTCCCTTGCACTTGTACTCTATCAGCAGACGGGTTTCATGTCAAGTAATTCTCCCGCTGGCGTCTCGGGTCCGGCTCTGTCAAGAAGAGCGCGGCCGGGTTTCCTAACACATTAGCCCGGAAGGAATTACAGAGGAAAGCCGTCTGCCGCCCGCCTCGGCAGCGTTCAAGATGAGCTTATACCAGATACTGGGAAACGTCCCTGGGCGCGGGACTCGCAAGACGCTCATGCGGCGTTGTTCTTGACCTATCGCGGGGCCCTTCGCGCGCGGGCTTCGGGTTTGTCGAGCCGTTCGCCGAGGAGTGGAGGGGAGGCACTATAGCATGCGTCGAGCTCGATAAAGGCGGCGCCTGTCCTGTTCCCTGCATACACTCCCTTGACCTGGTAGGCGACAGGCTCGCGAGTAAGGACGGCGACCGCAAGGCGGGTCCCCGGCTCGATGTCTTTCATATAGGCCGCGGCAAACGGGTCCCTCATGACCAGCCGGTCCCTGCCCGCCGGCACGCATGCCATGAGCGGGAAGGCTCGGGGGAAACCGTCGCCATCGCGGTATGCGGCAGCACGCACCGCCCCCATACGCAGGAACTTCTCGGCCACTTGAACGGGCATGCACGAGCGGTTGTCGTTGCGCGTGGCGAACAGTGCGATGGCCCGTGCGCGAAGGTAATCGCCCAGCACCCGATACTTGCTCATTGAAATCGGGGGCGATACATCGGCCACTTCAATCGCGCCGGCCGCGCGAACCCCCGTATACGCGTTGTAGCGGAGCAGGGGAAGCCTATTTACGAAATCCAGCCGTTCGCCCCGGGTTTCGAATCCGCGGAACCGGCCTTTGATGCTCCATCCCCGGAAGCTCTCGTCGATTACAGCAACGCCGACCGCGTCGCACGCGCACAGGTTAGCGCGCGACTTCCGCATGAGGAACTCGCCGAATACCAGCGTGCCGTCGTGATAGGGATGGATGGTGAGCACGGGCACGCAGTTGGGTTCGCCCGAATCATCGAGAGTGGCCAGGAATTTCGGGGTGAACCGGCCCTCCAATGCCGCGTAAACTTGCGAGTTCAGGGGTTCGGGCATTCGTACCTCGCCGTTGTTATAGCCGGTGTGCCTCGCGGGCGATGATCTCTTCCTGCATCTCGCGCCCGAGATTCGTGAAATAGGCGTTGTAGCCCGTCACACGCACGAGCAGGTTGCGGTAGGTCTCGGGGTCCTTCTGGGCTGCCCGGAGGGTATCGATATCGACCATGTTGACCTGCAGCGCCGACCCGCCCTGACGGCAATAGCCGCGCAAGAACGCCCCCAGCTTCGTCAGTTGCGCCTCGTCGCGCAGCAGCGAAGGCGACAGCGACATGGTGTGCGAGGACCCGTTCGGAATGACCTCGAGCCCGAGATGGCCCACGGAACACGCCGCGGCGGTGGGTCCCCGGCGGTCCATCCCCGGCACAGCAGCGACGCCGTTCGACAGGTACGTGCCGCGCCTGCGCCCGTCGGGTGTCGAAGCGGTGTTGGGCGCGTAGGCGATGCCGTAGTTCCACGAGAGGTAGCCGCCGCGGTACCGCTTGCCGGTGAGTGGCGTGCTCGATGCGGCCGCTTCTTCGGCCCACCAGCGGGTGATGTCGCGGGCCATGCGGTCCGCCTCGGGCTCGTCGTTCCCGTATTTGGGCGCGCGGTTCAAGAGGAGCTGCCGCAGAGGTTCGTCGTTATCGAAATCGGCCTCGAGCGCGGCGATCAAGTTGCCCATCGAGACGCGCTTTTCTTCAAAGACGAGACACTTTACCGCCGAAAGCGAATCGGCGGCCGTGGCGAGCGCGACGCCTTCCACCGTGATGAAATTGAACCGCGCGCCGCCGGACGTCACGTCCGTGCGATTCTCGATGCAGCCTCCTACCAAAGCCGAGAGATACGGCGTCGGAGCGTACTGGGCGCGGGCAGAGTCCGCCCGGTTCGTCAGGTCGATCAGGTGCTGGAGGCAGAACGACAACTGTTTGCGAAACGCCCGCTCGAATTCGTCCCAGGTTCCCATGGTGCGCGGATCGGGCGTTCGCGGGCCAAGCTGTTCGCCTGTTTTCTGGTCGCGTCCCTGGAACATCACGAGTTCGACCGGTTTGGCGAGATTGAGATTGACGTCGACCGTGCCCGAGCGGTCGTCGCCCTGGCGCGTATTCTCGAGGCAGCCCACGGGTGCATAGTTCCAGAGGTCTTCTTCGGGGAGCCCTCCCCAGCGCAGCCCGCGCATGGATGTTTCGTCGAAATTGAGCAGGAAAGGGGAGCCCTGCGCCTTGGCAACAAGCTGGCATACCCGTTTGAGCAGGGCATCGGGAGTGCCGTCGTGGATGCGGACGTTGGGCTTGGGTTCGAGGAGGTTCATCTCCTCGATGACATCGAGGCAGAGCCAGGTCAGGTCATTAGTCATGTCTTCGCCGTTGGGGCCGCAGCCCGACAACG
This sequence comes from Candidatus Hydrogenedentota bacterium, assembly GCA_035416745.1. Taxonomy (NCBI): domain Bacteria; kingdom Pseudomonadati; phylum Candidatus Hydrogenedentota; species Candidatus Hydrogenedentota bacterium. Next base: position 5,800 of record DAOLNV010000123.1, read on the forward strand.
TGACCAGTTGGCCGAACGACGACGTGATACCCTGATTGCGCCCGACGCGTCCCTGGAAATCATATGCGTAATTGGGCTTCACCCAGAAACACCGCAGCAGCTCGCGCGCCCAGTCGCGCGACATGCGACCCGAGGCAATATCGGCATCGTAATACGGGAACAAAAACTGGTCGAAACGCCCGAACGACGTCCCCGCGCCCGGATACGATTCGCAGGTCTGAATGAGCATGTGGGTGAACCACAGCGACTGCAGCGCTTCATGAAATGTCGATGCGGCGCGGCGCGGCACCTTGCGGCAAATCCGGGCGATTTCGTGCAATTCCCCGGCCCGCGTGGGGTCTGCGGTCACCGCCAGCCGCTCGGCTTCGTCCGCATACCGGTCGGACAACGCCAGCGCGCCGCGGCAGGCAATCGCAAAGGACTCGAGGGTGTACCGGCGCCCCGGGTCCTGTTCCCGGGCGATTTCAGCCTCGATCCCGGTGAGAATCCCTTCGAAACCCTGGCGCAACACCCGCGGATAATCGGGTATCAAGTGCCCCGGTACCGCGCCGCAGTTGCCGATGCCCAAATCGGACGCCCGGACCACTCCCCGGCGGAAAGACTCGAGTTTCTTGTCCAGCTTACGCGCCTCGCGTCTGGTCAAACACAAAGACAGGCCCGCGTTGAACTGTCCTCCCACAATCAGCTCGCCCTCAAGAATGTTGACCGGAAGATGGCGAGCCAGGACGTCATGGAAAAACGTGGCGACACGGATCGGAAGAGGCTTGTGCCAGAAATCGCCCGGGAGGGGTATCACGACCGCCGCGGCCAGCAGCGAATCCGCGTACGCGCGGATAAACGGCATTATCTCCGGCACGATGGTCCACCGCGACGCCATGAATACGCTGTCCCAGGGCGTGCCGGTGCTGAACGGCATCACTTCGTTGCGGAAGGACCGGGAATCGAACGAAAAGTACTCGTCGCGAAGCCGCTTCACCCTGTCCGACAAGTTCTCGGAGGGATTCCAGATCGGAAGCTGTTGGGCGGCAGCGACGGGGACGGGCATGGGGTCCGCGCCTCCTTGGTCATGGGCAACACAGGACACGTTCTGTCCCGATCGTACCTCAAACTTGACGAAACGTCAAAAACGGAGGCGTGCCGCGGAGATGAAACCCCTCCGAAAAAGCAGACAGCCCCCGGGTGTGCGCACCAAACCGGGGGGCTGCCCGAATCTCTTGCCTATTCCTCGATTCGCGCTGTCACGACGAAATAGAGGGCTTCGCCCGGCGTAAGGTTCTGTTTGGATGCCACGAACGGCTGTCCCGGCTGCAGGACGAGGATGCCCGCGCGCAAGCCGACGTTATACCGGTTTTGCCCGCCGGGCCTGGGCCGTACGGGCGGCGCAGGAACGGCCTGTGCCGCATCGCCCTCGGGCTCTGGCATGAACAGCTCCGCGCCTATCGTCATCTCGTCCGCCCGGACCACCTGCTTTTCCGGGGCGGTCTCGATGGTTGCGCGTTCAACCTGGAACTGGTACGTCGACGGTTGGGCGCCACCGAGGGGAATGAACCCATTTCCTTGAACGCTGCTGCCGTCCCGGGTGCGCATCAGGATACGGTCCATGAGGAAGAGTTCCCCGGCGGGGAAATCCTTGCGTACCTGTTCGGCTGCGGCTGCGGCGTTCTCGGTCAGTGCCGCGCCCAATTCCTTGACGTTTGTGAGAATGTCAACAGTGAACACGATGTTTGCTGCCGACTCTCCATGTACGGGCCGATCGAGTTGGCGGATGAGCTCCTCGGCGCTTTTGACTACGCTGGGCCGGCCATAGAGGACGATGGTGTTCATGTCCTCGATGGGAATATGCGACAGGCTTCCTTCGAATACGCACAGGACGCGTTCGATGAGCTTGATGTCGCCCTGTTCAACGGTTACCAGACGCGCCTCGGTATCGTTTGCTACCGTGGGGATGGTGACGGGCGGTCTGTTTTCTTGTGCGCTGGCGGTGCCCGCGGCCGCCATACCCAGCAGCGCAATTAAGCCAAGAACAGGCACGACACGTGCATTACACAGGATCGCGGTTCGCATGGGTCTTCCCTCCGGTTTGCTCCCTTGACACCACAAGAACGCTGTACCAGCCTCCTTAGTTGACGAAGGCGGAAAGAGGAATATTCAGGTGATTTAATTTCGGGGACACAATACTCAATTGGGAATTCGCGCGCACTATCTGCCACAAGTGTCTTGACCATTCATGGTCATAATTGAGTATTGTGTCCCCGAAATTGCGAAATTGCGAACGCGTACAACCGGGCGTTTTGGAGGCGGAACTCGAGTCGCAGGGGTTTTGACACGATCTCGCTGAGGGGGCGTGTCCAGACTACGTTGGCATCGAGGGCGTCGGACGCGATGGGTTCACACTCTGCAAACGTGAATCCGGGCAGTGGTTGGCCGTCTTCGCCCACGGCTTGCACGCGGATTTCGCCGGCTTGGGCATCCGCGTTGAGGGTGATGCGGTCTCCCTCGATTATTAGAAAAGGCGTTCTTACGAGTCCGGGCTCCGGCCCCGCTTCACGCGCGGCGTAACGGTCGCGCTTGATTTTGACCAGTCCGATTTGGCGCTCCTCGAAACGGTTCACCTTGTGTCCGCGGGCGTACCCGCCATAGTAAAGATAGACGTCGTCCCCCACGGGCACCTGTTCATCGATCCACGCGTGGGCGTGGTCCCATGCGCCTTTTTGGGGGTCGCGGTCGAAGAAATGCGTGGTATCACGGATCCAGGACTCGCCGTCGCGGGACCACGCCAGGCTTGTATATCCCACTCCGTAAGCATCGGGGGGATCGGGAGGATCGTCGGCCTTGAGATCGTCGCGAAGCACCTTCACCATGCCGATAAGGAGGTCACCTCGGCGCAGATAGCCGTCCATGGCGTAGAACTGGGTCTCGCCCGGTTCGAGGGAGTCGTCGGGAAGCAGTATATAGTGGGGAGTGGTCCAATCGACGAGGTTGGTGCTGAAACTGTGCATGGTGATGCGGCGGTTGCCGGACCAGGTGTCGCCTTCGCGGTAGGTCGATATGGTCGCGACATACCGCTCGAACTGCGGATCAAAGTATAGGCCGGTAATGTCGTGATTGTGGTATATGACAGGCCCGGTGCGAATGGGCGTCCACTCGAAGCCATCCGGCGATGCTGCAATCTGCAGGCCGCCGTCCATCCACCAGGAAACGGCGTAGCGCTGGCTGGCGACGGCGTACCCGGGCCCCCGGTCGACGACGCTGACGCCGAACTGGATTGGGCCGGGATCCCGAAGGGTTCGCATGGGCCGTTCCCAATGCACGCCGTCGGTGGATTCCATGTAGTTGATGTGAGACTGGCCCATGGAATCGCCCGCGCGGCCGCCGTACCAGATGCGGAAACGGCCCGTGCCGGGGTCCTGCAGGATGGTCATATAGGGCTGGAAGCAGCCGTCTTCCTTGCCGGTCACGATCGGGTTGGGGATGCCGGAGTCGCGCTGCGGGACATTGACCACGCGCTGCACGTTGTTCGAGTCCGCGATCAGGTAATCGTCGATGAACAGGTGCGGCCCTTTGGCGAGATGAATCGGCTGCGTGGGAGGCGTCTGCTGGCCGGGTACATACCGGCAGGCGTAGTCATGTGATATCGGCACATTCTCGGCGCTTCGCGCAGGTTTTCCCGCCAAGGCGGCGGCCTCCTCGAGGTCCGGCGCCGTGTGCGTGAATGCCGCGGCTGGCACGAGTTCGCGGTCGTGGCCGGGCCATTCCCAGAACAGGCGCATGTGGGCCGTGCCGCCGTTTTGGAAAAACTCGACGCGGATGGGAACGGATTGCCCGGCATCTTCGAACGAGAATGCTCCCTGTCGGGGAGAGTTCTCCGCCCATCCGTCAATGATCCGGGTATTGAGAATCCATACGCGGCAGCCGTTGTCGGCTTCGGCGGTGAACGTCACCTCGCCCTTGATGGGCGCGGTGACGGCTCCAAACCACAACCTCGAATAGTCATTGATGGCCGTGCCGGTGTCGAGGTTGACCTGGGGGTCCACACCGCGGTCGCCGGGGCGGCTCAAGTTGGAGCCGTTGAAAAACACCCAGACGAGGCCGGGCTCTGTGCCGGACTGGTTCTCCCCCGCGGCCAGCAGCGCCGCAAGCACGGTCATCGAAAGTCCCAACACGCTCATTGCAGGCACTCCGTTGTCCGACGTATTGTTCATTCTCGAGCGGCCGAACCGCATTGGATGGAGCGTCGGGGCGGGATCGCCTTGCCCCCTCTGAACAGCACGTGCGCCCAGCATGGCACGCTTGGGCGGCTGGCGCAACTCAACGCGCAGCAGCACGGTTTCCTGGCCGAGCTGCTTTTGCGGCAGGCATACCTTTGGGCGCAGGCATCCGCGCTCCGCCATGGGCATGCGCGAGCGACCCCGTCACCGCTACCGCGCGAGCTTCTTCCAGACGCTTCGCGTGGTCTCCACGAAGGCGCGCACGTTGTCCTCGGGCGTGTCGCGAGGAACCATTTCGCCCGAGTTCATTACGTGGCCGCCGTGTATGCTGACGTTGCGCGCCACGCGTTCTACTTCGCGGGCTACATCGGCCGGGCTCCCGTTCATAAGGGTGCGGATGGGATCGATGTTGCCTGACAGGCAGACCCGGTCCCCGGCGATCTCCCGCGCCGTCTCGATGGGGATTCCGGGCCCCACGCTGAGAATGGAAAACCCTGCACCGGCCATCAGGTCAAGCATGGCGGGAAGTTCTTCGCTGGCGTGGTAGATGGTTATGGCGCCCGCTTTCTTATACGCGTCGGATACCCGCCGGGCCGGTTCCAGGGCGAATTCCCGGTAGGTATCCGGGCTGATTAGATGGCCCGACGCATTGCAGTCGCCGAACCAGATTGCGTCGGCGCCCGCCTCGAGCTGGTCTAAGCCAAACCGTGTTTGGTAGTCGACGAAGAACTCGAGGGCATCCCGCAGAAAGCCGGGCTGGGTGATGGGCAGGAGCATCGTCTCGTTGAGACCGAAGGCCAGGGCCACCGAACTGAAGGGCGCGGCGGTGCGTCCCGTGACGCATACCGTATCGCCGAAATGGTTCTTCACGGCGCTGATGGCGTCCAGCAGGACCCCCATGCGGCCCTCGACGCGGTACCCGTGCGCTCTCAGTGTTGCCAGCGCGCCCTCGTCCGCGGGCAGGTATTCGCAAGTTGCGGGAAGGATGTCGCCTTGTCCCTTGACGCCCACGCCGAGCGTCTCGAACTCGAGGCAGTCGTCGACCTGCAGCCACGCCCAGTCGTAGTCGAAGCGCTCGATGGCCTCGACCTGCACCCGGGCCATTTCGTTCGAGTTTGAGTTGTAAAGGTCGTACCGGCTGCCGCACACCCGCACGTCCATTTCCTCACTGCAAATGAACGCCGGCAACCGCTCGGGCCGTTTCATATTCATCGCGGCCTCGATATCCTTGAGTACGCCCCGATATGCCATAAAGCCTGCTCCCTTGGGTAGGGCCTTGGTCCGCGCTCACGTTCCGGGCAGTGCCGGCATCTCAGCCGCCGGTTCCGGGCGTCAATCTCCCATGAAACACAGCCCTTTGATGTCGCGCGAACCCGGAAAGCCCTCCGTTCCTCCAATGTCTTCCATGTCCTGATGAAACCATCCGACAATGCCGAAGGCCGTCCGGATGAGGTAATCGCTTGTATCAGGTTTGTTGAGCAATATCTCTATCTCGGCGCGCTCGGGCACCTGTTCGACGGCCTCGGTGGACCCTGGCTCGAGGTACAGCGTTATGGGGCGCAGGGTTTCGGTCTTCATGCCCACGTAGTTGAAAGGCTGTTTCACCGTGCGCTTGCCCGCTTCGGTGAACTCGAATTTCTGCCGCACGTCAAACCAGTTATTGACGCGGCCCGAGGTGTACACGGTTCCGTTTCCCGGAACCACCAGCGTGCACCCGCCGAAGTAAGCATAGGGTTCGAGAGTCCCGTCGGCCTGCTTACGGTAAATGGTGAAGACCGGGTCCACGCTGGGCCCTTCGTTGAATGCGATCACGACCGTCTCGTTCGAATCCCGCGCGAGCTTCGTTTCGAGGATGCGGTACTCGATGGCTACCATGACCTTTTCGTCGAATTTCTGTTCGTTGAGCACCTTGCTGACGGTTGGGTCGTACTCGACGCGGATGGGGAAGCCGTAGCAAATGTCGCTCCGCTCCCAGATTGCCAAGCCGTTGAACGATGCCCCGCTCAGAAAGCAGGCCGCAAGCAATGTTCCTGCTGCTATGTTTTGAATAATGCGCATCCGTCGCCCCTCCTCTCATGAAGCCATGCTTCTTTTCAGCATGGCACGCTTTGGTTGCAGGCGCAATAATCGCTTGGCGGAGAATATGTCGCGCGCCTTGCGTCTGGAAACCCAATTGGGGCCGAGAGGCCGGGAAAAATACGAATAATAACGAGAAAGTCCATAAATATCCCCATTAGATTAGCCAAACACAATCAATGGCTTGACAAATCAACGGTTACCTATTGACAGTAACAGTATCTTCAGCTAACCTGTCACTGTTAGTGGTGTGCGCACACCAGCGCACGAGGGTCAGGTGGTAAGGCGGAGGGGAAGCTTGGCGGCTTCCCGCTTGTTTGGGCGGAGCGCGCGTGAGAGGGATGCGCGTTAAAGGCGGGCTGCACACATGCATACATCCGAACAAGACGGAACCCATTCCCGCAGGATGAGCCCTGGGTCTCTAAGGCAAACCCGAACACGTCGTTCCCCCGCGAGTTTTTCCTATTAAGTCTTTGGCAGTGGAAAAGGATGCTCCTCTTTGCGGCATGTGCAGGGAGCGGGCGCTGAAACTTAAGAAGGAGGAAGCGTTGTGACCGCGTTAAGAACTATGGGGGGGATAGTACTGGCGTCGGTTCTGATACTGGCACTTTCGGGGTGCCCCTCATCCACACCTGCGGTGCTGTCCGTTTCCCCCACGAGCTTGAGCTGGGCGGCTGACGACGACACCACGAGAACGCTCAGCATCGTCAATGGTGGCGCATCGGACAGGGAGGCGCTAGTGTGGACAGCTACATGCAGCGTGGCCTGGGCTACCCTTTCACAAGCATCGGGCACCGAAGCCAAAGCCAG
>DAOLNV010000124.1 GCA_035416745.1 Candidatus Hydrogenedentota bacterium
AAGCCCAGATCGTCTGGCCGTTCGACCGCTACTACATGGAGGAGGCCGCGGCGCCCGAGGCGGAGAGAATCTATCGTGAACGCGCCCGCAATTCCATGGTCTATGTCACGGTCCGTATCTCGCGCGGCACCGGCGTGATAACGGGCCTCTTCGTCGATGGCAGGCCTGTGGAGGAAATGATCCGCAAGTAACCACTGGGCAGGATTCCTTCTGTATAGGAGGTGCGCAACATGGTCTGCTGCACCAAACGGAAAGGACGGTGTGAGATGAGCGAAAAGGTCCGTCTCGATATAGCGATGGCGCTGTTTGTACTGGCAGTCATTCTGCCGGCATGCAAACCCGCCCAGGACGCCGCAGAGCCGGCGGTAATGGCGGGGCTCACGCCTGATCAGCAGCAACGGCTGGATCTCCTCAAATCACGGGGAACGGACGCGTCGCTGACTATCCTTCCGGCCCGGGTGGGCGGAAACCCATTTGACCGAATGACTGAAGCCATTGGGTGGCAGCTCGAACAGAAGGGGCTGAAGAATATCGAGCTGGGAAAAACCGCCTTTGCGCCCGGAACCCAAACCGACCCGGCACAGGTGGCAGCTTCGCTCAGTGAGTATATCAAGACCGCATCGATTACAACGGAGTATGCCCTGTACGCCGACTTCAATGGCCGGGAACGCGTGAACGAAATCCGCGCAATTGTGGTGGACAAGTCGGGCGCGTTGGTCTGGAGCGAGCGGCTCACGCCGCAGGATCGTGCATGGAAGGCGTTGGGAGGCGATGGCGACTTGCTCGTCTGCTGTACCGCGCTGGTCGAAAGCCTGGCCCCGCGATTCGGCCTCAACGAGCAAACCGCCAAGGCGGCCACACCTGGTGAAATGGCACGCATCATGGCAGAACGGAGCGGGGTGCCGCCCGAGGAAGAGACCGCACCTTTGCCGGACCGCCAGAAGGCCATGAAACAATTGGGACCCCAGGCGACGCTGGTGGTTTACCCGGCGCGGGTTGGGGGCAATCAGGAAGACGCCGCAAGCGCCGGCGACATCGCGAAAATGATTAATGAGGCGGGTTTGTTCAAGGCGGAACCTGCCAAGCAGTCCCTGTTGCTTAAGGCTTCCCTCGCCGACCCAAATGAGATGAAAAACCTGTGGGATCTCGCGCGCGAGTTCAGGGAGTATGTGAAGAAGAATCCCGTGGATGCCGACTACGTTCTTTATGCAGACTGCCTGTTCAACCCGCAGAACTGGGAGCAGGGAATGGTGCACTTTGTGGTCTGCGACCGCCAAGGCGAGTGGGTGATCGTCGACATGCAGAACTCGCATCATCCTGATTACCAGAGCATCAAGCCCGTATCCAAACAAGATTGCTACAGATTGCTCGTCAAACGGCTTCAAAGCTATCGGTAGAAGGGCCGCGCGGACATGCCTCGCCGATTGGAATGAAAGGAGGACTCGACAATGAGAACCGGCCATGCGTGCGTGAAGTGGGCTTTCGCACTGGCCGCGTTTGGGGCGCTGGTGTTTATGGTTGTCACTATGATCACTGAATGCACGGCGGACCGGACGGGCGGCAAATCTCCATGCGGGGACCCTTAGCCGACCCCTGCCGTGCTTCGCGTTTGTCGCGCTCTCAGGCGTATTGACGTTGCCCGCCAGATCCGAAACTCATTTCTGAGGACTAGGGAACGAGCTGACGCGGCGATGATCTCGCGGAAAGGCTGGTCATGATGGAAACGAGATCCCTCATCGGAAGAAGGCGGATCCCAACGACCCGGGAGGCGTTTATTGGTGCGCTGAGCATCAACACCGCCATGGCTGCCTTTGCAGTTCTTATCCTGTCCGAATACCACCTCCTGACCGGTTTGATGGCCGCCCTTGCCGCAGGGCTGGTGGTGATATTGGCAAGCATAGCGTGGGCCCGGAGAAAGAAAAAGGACGACGCAACCGAGACAGGCCCGGAAAACAATGGCACGTCTAAGCTCACGCGGCTGCTGGCCGGGGCGGGTGTCTTTCTTCTTGGAACAGGCGAGACCTTCTTGGTCGGCATCGTGTTCTTTATCCTGGCGGACTACTTCAGCGCCCACCACTATCCGACGCAGTTGCTCCGTTTCATCGACTCCTATGGAATAGGTCTTGTGTTCCTTATTGCTGCTTTCTTCCCAGCGTTCAACGCGTGGCGGCGGCAGTGGCTTCTTGTCCTTGGAAATGTCCTGGGACCGCTCTTGGCACTCGGTCTTATCGCGCTGCTGGCGTTGGCCATCATGGCCGGCCCCGGTCATGTTTGATCGTATGTTAGACAGGGAAGCCGTGCGTTTCTGTTGCCCGTCTACTCGGCGACGCGAACGAGCACTGTGCCGCCCTTTTCGGTAACCTCGATAGTCCCGCCGCTTGGGACATTGCCGCTTTCCACCAGGTTGCTGACCGGTCTCGCCACCAAGCCTTCCAACACCTCCGGAAGCCCGGCCATGCCGTTATCCGGGTCGTAGGCCCGAGATGCTACCAGGTCATAAACCCCGTCGTGCACTCGCAATCCGATCCCGCGCGGTTTCAACGTCCGATACAGTTCTTCCAGCCCTTTTCGGATGATGGTGCGCACCTCGGGAAGTTCAATTCCGCGAAAAGCGATAATTGCGCTGCAGCAGTCGAGGATTTCCTTGGAGACGTATTGGGCCACGGATTCCTTGGTTAGCGTTCCTCCCGTTGCAGATGGCATGTTCAGCGTCAGTACGAGCAGGCAATTCTTGAACCCGATCTCCCCTCCATTTAGGTCTTTCATGACCCCTGAGGCTAGTATTGGCGCCAATGTTTCGAAGAAGGCCTGCGGGGCGTGTTCGATGCCTTCAAACGCTATGATGGCAAACGGGGCGTTTCGTGCCTTGGCCAAAAGTCCTTTGGCGGCGTTACCTTCATGGGTTGGTGCTATTCCGAAAAGCCGCTGGAAGTCTTCAGGTGCAGTGAAGTTGGCCAGATTGAAAACCGTAAGGTCCTCGCCCGATCCCAGTAACTGGTAAGTCAGGCAGCGCACGGCGTGCATCTTGCCCATACCGGTAGGGCCGGCGAGCAACATCACGCCCGCGGGACGACCTGGTTTCCCGAACGACATCCGGACCTTGGTCATGACGGTGGCGATCTGTTCAACCGCATCGTCCTGACCGACGACATGCCGTTTCATCCGCTGCTCCAATTGTTTCCTCCACGCCTCCGCCTGGTCGACGTCGATGTCGATCGCCGTGATTTCCATCACCACGCGCTTCACATCATGCGAGCCCACCTTGATCCCCAAATGTCTGAGCGAACCCGAGTCCACGAGGTCCGCACACTGGTCGCGGGAAATGATCTTGAGCTTATAGCGCGCGCATGCCTGATCCAGCACCTCTATGGCCTTGCCGGGCAGGTGTTGTTTCGGCATGTACTGTTGGGTCATCCTGATTGCATCTTCAAGCGCCTCGTCTCCAATCTGAACCGTATGATGGCGTTCAAGCGCCGGCCGAATCTTTTCCAGAATGGCGGTCGTTTTCTCTTCGGACGCCGGCTCCAGCCGCAGCAACTCCAGATGCGCGCCCGCCAAGGCGTTCGCTGCGGCCAGTTTGCCATACTCCTCCGTGGTCAGCGTTCCGAGGCATGGTATCTCGCCGGTCCGAACAGCCGACCCCAACACGTTTCTCACACTCGCGTCGTCTTGCGCGGAAAATAACGGGCTGATGTCGTCTATAAACAGGACCCGCTCCGGGTTCGCCTTGAGGAACTTCACCAGGGAAGCCATCGCATCCTGGCACTGCTCCTTTGGTATAGCCAGTAGGGCCGGCAGATTCAGTTCAAGTACCCTGCACTGACGTGAACCTTCCTCGGCAGCGCCTTTTACGCCAGCAATGGCAACCCCTTGGGCCAGCTTGGTCTTACCAACGCCGTGCTCTCCCACTATTAGAACGTTCTTGCGATCTTTCCTTGAAAGAAATTGACGGATACGGAAGACTTCTTTCTCCATCTCGTAGCCCGGTTCGAGCCGGTTTTGTTCCGCGGCCATGGCCAAATCGTTTGTTACCGCACTTAATTTGAACATCGAATGCCTTCCTTTTTTGTTCTATGTTGACTCTCCTCTTGTCTTGTCACTTAAAGAAGGAAAAGGGGGAGTGTGGTTACAGACTTCCTGCTTTGTTTAGTTGCTTTTACGTGCCAAAGCGATTGAGAATATCCGCCGGAGGCGTAAGAATGCGCACCGAGGCATTGTGCACGATTTGTGGTTCGGCGATTTCTTCCAACGCCCTCCACGGGCTGTGCCCCCAATGCCTTTTGAACACGGCCCTGCGCTCTGATTGCGAATCCAGCGAGACATTGCCGGACCAGCCCCCCCTGCTCGAGCCCAAGGACAAACCGCCAGCCACCGCAACCACTACTCCTCTGGCGGGGGACAGCATCCCGGGCTACGAAATCCTCCAGGAATTGCACCGCGGTGGGCAGGGCGTCGTGTACCAGGCCATTCACAAGACTACCCGGCGGCGCGTCGCCATCAAGGTGATGCGGGAGGGTCCTTTTGCCGGACCGCAAGATTGTTCCAGATTCGAACGCGAAGTACGCATCCTCGCGGCTATCCGCCACCCACATATTGTGTCTGTACACGACAGCGGGACTGCCTCGGGCAACTTCTATTTCACGATGGACTACATTTCCGGACAGCGGCTGGACAAGTACGTTGAGGAACACCTCTTGGGCATCAATGATGTCCTCCGGCTGTTCGCGAAAACATGTGATGCCGTAAATGCCGCCCACCTGCGCGGGATCATTCACCGCGACTTGAAGCCGGCCAACATCCTCGTGGACGCTGAGGGCGAACCCCATGTGCTAGATTTTGGTTTGGCACGGGTAGCCCTCGGCGAGGTTGCCGGAGAATCGCAGATGGGAGTGATGACCATTACGGGAGAGTTTGTGGGCAGCCCCCCGTGGGCGGCGCCAGAACAGGCCGAGGGCCGGCCGGAAATGATCGATCTCCGGACCGACGTTTACGCATTGGGCGTGATACTCTTTCAGGTCGTAACCGGGCATTTCCCTTACGAAGTTACCGGCAATGTCCTGGATATCCTCGAGCGGATACGCAATCAGGAGCCGGCAAAACCAAGAGCGTTCTGTCACAATATCGGCGACGAAGTAGAGACCATCATCCTCAAATGCCTGGCCAAAGATCGCGACCGCCGGTACCAGACTGCGGGCGAATTGGCCCGCGACATCAATCATTATCTGGCTGGCGAACCCATCGAAGCCAAACGAGACAGCGCCGCCTACGTCTTGAGGAAGACTCTGAGGCGTCACTGGCTGCCCGTCTCCGTGGCTGCGGCGTTTGTCCTCCTGCTCTCAGGTGCGCTTGTGGTTTCCGCATCACTCTGGTATCGTGCCCGGAAGAACTTTCTTGAGGCCGAACAGGGCCGCAAAGCCGCAGAAGAAGCGCGCCTCGTCGCCGATGCCAAGACGCGCGAGGTCAGGAGACGCCTGTACAGCCGCCAAATGATGCTGACCCAACAGGCGCTCGATACCAACTCCAGCACGCTCAAGGATCTGCTCGAACAATGCCCGGCGGAACTGCGGGGGTGGGAATGGTATCGAATCAAATCCCTGGCCGACCAAAGCCAAATGACGCTCGCCCCGTATCCGACCGACGCTTTGTCCGCCGCTTTCAGTCCGGACGGACTTCGCTTAATCTCCACCGGCACATTCCTCCGGCTCTGGGACGCTCAGACCGGTCAGCTGCTACACGAACGTGGCGGAACGAGTAGCTATAAGGCATCCATGGCTGCTTACGACACCACGGGAAACCGAATCGTATTCACCACCACCGGGTCGGTGGGCGCGCTGGAAGTGTGGGATGTCACGGAGTGGCGCCCCATTTGGGCGCTCGACCTGAAGGACCAGCCCAATTGCGCCCGGTTCAGCCCGAACGGCCAGCGGATTGCAGTCGGCACGTGTTCAGGACGTGTCTCCTTTCGAAATGCAAGCACCGGCAAAGAGGAGGGTTCATTTGCCGCTGCTGGGGATGTCCTGATAGCGGCGATTGCGTACCACAAGGATGGACAGTGGCTGGCCACTTCGGCCTGGGACGGCTCGGTACGGATTTGGGATGCTTCCACGGGCGCGGCCGTGCGCACACTTCAGGAGTCTGGAGGCAGTCGCGTCTTTGACGTGGCGTTCAGTCCTGATGGCAAGCTACTGGCTTGTGGCGGAGAAGATCAATTGGTCCACCTTTGGGACACAGCCACGGGCAACGAACGATTGCTGCTCCGCGGCCATACCCAAGGCGTGCAGGCCGTGGCCTTCAACCCGGATGGCACGCGGCTATGCTCGTCAGGGCGCGACGCCACGCTCCGCTTGTGGGATACGGCTACCGGCCGCCCAACCGCCACGTTCCGGGGACACAGCCACACTGTACTCAGCGTGGATTTCAGTCCGGATGGGCAACGACTCGTATCCGCGTCGCGGGACCGCACCATCAAGCTATGGAACGTCGAGCCGATTGACGAGACCCGCATCATCAGCTTCCCGGAAACGGCCATCGGCGACTTAGCATTCAGCCCGGATGGGAAACTCCTGCTGGTAGAGACTGCGGAGAATGTGCTTGCTTGGGACTGTGCCTCGGGCCGGAAGGTTGAAGACCACAGCCACCGTTATATGCCTGATCGCTGTTCGCCTCACGGAAACCAAGAATTGGGATTTGACAACGAAGGCGTCCCGGGTATCCACGATACAAACACCGGCGATTACATGATGCGTTTCGAAGAAATCCCGAACGAGCTCACGCCTTTCTATTTCAATCCGGGCGGAGACAGCCGGCAGCGAGTCAACATCCTCTTGTTCAATCCCGATTACACACGGGTGGCAGGCGGCACGTTTGACGGCTATATTGCCCTGTGGGATGTGGTAACCGGCAAACTCCTGCGCGCCGTACAGGCACACGACGGACCTATCACTGACATCGCCTATCGGCCCGACGGGAAGCAAATCGCAACGTGCAGTTTCGACACCAAAATGCGATTATGGGACGCCGATACCGGGCAGGAAGTCCGGCCCGCTTTCAAACATCCGCATTGGGTCCACGGTCTGGCCTTCAGTCCCGACGGCAACCGGATCGCCACCGGTGGCATGGACATCCGTATCTGGGACCCCGAAACCGGCGACTCCCTCGCCACGTTTGGCCAGCTCGAGTCCTCCTCCTATTATTGTATCGCCTTCAGCCCGGACGGCCGTTCCCTCGCTGCTTCGTGCGGAACAAACGGACGAGCCCCGGATACAATCAGAATCTGGGATGCGGCTGGCCCGGTCGATTCCATAGTGTCTGCCGACCCATCTTGAGCTGCCGGGAATAAATCCCGCCACTCCAAGGCACTGTTGTTTCCGTAACCTTTCGCGAGTTTCCCTTCTATAAAGGAATGACAACCCAGGAAATGCCTTGGAGGGACAAGATGAACCGTCAAGCGCAATGCCCCCAATGCCGGTCGCCACTTCCCGCCGACGCCCCGGAAGGCCTGTGCCCCCAATGCCTGCTCAAGGCGGGCTTGGCAATCTCCGAAATATCGGAATCGTTTGTGCAAACGGGGAAAGGGTTCGAAAGCACCGAACTCCCGCTCATGAAACCCAAACCCGAGGAGTTCGCGGCCGACAGCATGATCCTCGATGAGGCCCCCGGACGATATTCACAGCGGGGCGAACACTCGCGCGGCGGGATGGGGCGCATCCTGCTCGTACACGACCAGATAATCGGCCGCGACATCGCGCTCAAGGAACTACTCCCTCCGGCGCCCCGTGGGAGCGGGGATACGCCGGTGCGGCATGTGGCCGAGGTCTCAGCCCGTTTCCTGCGCGAGGCGCAACTCACCGGACAACTCGAACACCCGGGGATCGTCCCGGTCTATGAAGTGGGCCACCGCGCCGACGGCACGCTCTATTACACAATGAAACTCGTGCGCGGCAAAACGCTGCACGAAGCCGTGGTTCAGACCAAAACGGCCAGCGAACGCATGAAACTGTTGCCACACGTCGTGGACCTGTGCCAAGCCATCGCCTTTGCCCACAGCCGGGGCGTAATTCACCGCGACATCAAGCCCAGGAACGTCATGGTGGGCGAGTTCGGGGAAACGGTCGTGATTGACTGGGGGCTGGCAAAATCGCACGCCTCCGCTGCGTCTCCCGGTGAGGACGGAAAGATGGCCTCCCCCGAGGAATATCCGTCGGGAGCGGCAGTCTTTCAAACCGCGGACGGGACCGTCCTTGGGACCGCGGCCTATATGGCCCCCGAACAAGCGGCCGGGGATGTAGAACATGTCGATGAACGTTCGGACGTATATGCCTTGGGAGCGGTTCTGTACGAGGTTCTCACCGGCCAGCCGCCGTTTACGGGAACCAGCGCGATGGATATTCTCGACAAGGTGTCAAGCCGCCGGCCGGCTCCAGTGCTCCAGGTCGAGCGCCAAATTCCATCGGAGTTGGCGGCCATCTGCGAACGGGCCATGGCTCGGAATCCGGCAGACCGCCACCCGTCCGCCAAGGAACTCGCCGAAGACATCCAGGCGTTCATCACGGGGCGGGTGTTCCGTGAACGGGAGGCCCGTGTGTCATTCCTCGCGGCCGTTTACGGGGTCGGGGCCATGCTCATCGCGGCCGGCATCATTACCCTGGTTGTGTACAATTGGAAACGAATACCCCCGAACGGGCAGGCCGTCTTGATTGTGACAACGATGATGGCCCTTTTGGGAAGCGGACTGTACTTCCGGAGCATTTCAGGGAGCCGCCCACAGCTGGGCCATGTGCTGATCTTCCTCGGCGTACTCATGTTCGGCATAGACCTGCTGCTGCTCTGCCATATCTACCACATCCCGCTGTCGGGTAGTTGGGGGCTGGCCGGGCGAGCCAGCATACCAGGCGCCACACCCGAACATATACTGTTTCTTTTCTGGGCCCTCGGTTCGTTTGCGGTCGCCGCGGTTATCCGCAGCAACTCCATCACTATGCTGTCGCTGGTCGTCAGTCTGCTTTGGTTTCTTGAAGGATTCTTTGTATTCAGCAGTGGTGGGTTACAACCGCAGGTTTATGGTTATCCGATCCTGGTGGCGGCAATCTTTGTGCCCGTTTGTTACGGTTGGGGTACCGCGCGCGCGTTTGGCGCCACGATGGTGGCCGTCAGTGTGACGGCCGTGGCCATTGCCATTGCCGATGGAGGCGTCGGCCGGTTTTTCCTGGCGGCACTGGCCATGGCCATGCTCTTTTTACCTTGGGGATTGTTGTCATATTCGGGTCCCTACCGGAAGCGCGCAGGTGAGAATGCCGTAGGCCTCGGGACGGCCTTTCTCGTGATTCCGCTTGTCGCGATGTCGTCGTGGCATGCGCAAGAGGTCTTCAACTTGAGCCTGGCGGGAAACGCAAATGGATTGAAGCCGTTTGTTCCGTTGGCGGCGGCCGCTCTCGTGGCGGCAGGCCTTTGGGTCTGGACAATCCTGCGCAAGGCATGGCCCGCCGAACTGCGCCTGCTTTTAGGGGGCTTTGCGGCCGTTACGGCAATTGTGTCTGGCGCCTTGGTGGTTGGCTGGCGCCTTGGCCCCTCGAACGCGGCTCCCACAGGCCTGATGCTGGCCGCTATCTTGGCGGCTAATCTGGCCGTTCTGGTTTTTGGTGCGACCATAGCCTGGACAGGTGTGACGTTGTTGAACCGCTGTGTTTTCTGGGCCGGTACACTCTTTGTTGCGGCGATGGCCGTGTGGCGCATCTTTGAATTCCAGATGGATTTCCAACTGCGGGCATTGATCCTGGTTTGCGCCGGCATCGGTCTGATTGTCATCGGGATGCGCTTCGAGTCCTATCTGAAGAGAAGGAGGCTCGTCTGATGTGGAAACGTTATGTTTGGACGGCGGTTGCCACACTGGTTCCGCTGGCTTTTCTGATGGGTTTGCTGGTGTTTACACCCCGCAACGTCAAACCAGCCACTGATTCACCCGGCGCTGTCGCTCAACAGGGCAATTTCGCGCCCGTTCCCGCACCCGCACCCGCACCCGCGCCTGCACCCGCACCTGCGGCCGCGCCCGTGCCCGTGCTTGCACCCGGGCCCACGCCCGCACAAGTGCCCCCGCAAGTGGCCCCACAAGCAGCCGCACAAGCCACGATCAGATGCGGTCCACTAGCCTATGTCCCCAACTCGACCAGGAAGGTCTGCCAGCTGACAGGCGACGTTGACCGGGCCACCGGCGCCCCCACCCTCAGTCAAACCGGCAAACGGTTCGGAATCGTGGCAGCCGATCTGGGCACGTCATTTGAACATAAGGGCCAACTCTGTTTTCTCTTCGGGCCCGCTTGGGAATCCTGGGAGCAACCTGGAAGCCATCCCGTGCTGGCCTCGACCAGCGGCACCGACCCGGCCAATCTGGTTCTGGACGTCAGCACACGCCCCGATGGCAAGTGGCTTCCCCCGACCCTCGCCGGGTTTAATGAAGGCACCGTACTTCGTCCAACCGGCGGCGTCTCGGTCGGCGACGTTATGTACGCAGTCTTCAACGTCAATCAGGGATGCATCCTGGCGAGTTCGATCGATGATGGCCGTACCTTTGCCGCGATTTTCATGTGGCCTGGAGGCCGGTTCAAGACCGTTTCGTTCTGCACCGCGGGCGAATGGATGTACCTTTACGGCTGCGGCGAATTCCGCAAAAGCAGTGTGTATCTGGCCCGCGCCAGGATCGCTGAAATCCAGGCCGGACAGCCCCGGCTGGACTTCTTCGCCGGCATAGACGGAGCCGGCCAGTTCATCCCCAGATCGAGGGACACAGATGCCATTCCCTTGTTCCAGAGCGCGGCCGTCGGCAATTTTTCCGTCGGCTTTGTCCCGTCAATCCAAAAGTTCATCATGTTGTACGACTCGGATCAACCGCGGGGCATCACCCTGAGGTGGGCCGATACCCCGTGGGGACCTTGGTCTGAAGGCGTGACCATCTTTGAGCCTCAGCGGGACAACGCATACGGCCAGTTCATGCATGCTCCCGAAAAGAACGATGCGCTCAGCGACCCCAATCGCAATACCGAGACCGGCAATGAATACGGCCCCTATCTAATGTCCCGTTTCACGCAACCGATTGACGGCGGCATTCGAATCTTCTACACGCTATCGAGCACGAACCCACGCCAGGTGTTCGTAATGCAAAGCGACCTGAGATCCGGACCGGTGGAACAAGCCAATGTGCCCGCGATCTACCCCACAGGCGAGGTCGACATATTCGGCAATCCGCTGGATGCTTTTACGAAGAAGGTATATGAAGATCGCGGCATTGCCGGCGAAGTCGTCATCGACGGCAAACCCGTGGCCGGCGCCACCGTCATCATGCGGCGGCTTCCGCCTGAAATTGCCAACAATGCGTCTGACCGGTCCATGGTTGCCGCTGAGCTCTTCGGAAAAAGTGCATGGGTTGGCCAAACCGATGCGGAGGGGAAGTACATCTTTACCGGTCTGGACATCGGCCACTACGGGATCGAGGCCTTCACTGGCACGGCCTGCGGCGTGGATGACATGCCTGTTCGTCCCAACTCAATTCCCGGCAATCCGGAGGGCCGCATCGCGTACAACGTGGCTCGCGCCCACATGTCCATCGAGTTGCGGCCTTCGGCCCAGTTGGCAGGCCGCGTGCTCGCGCCCGACGGCAACCCCATTGCCAACGCCAACGTTTACCCGACTCAGATCCGGAGCCAGAACGAAGAAGTGGTGCTCGACCCCATTCCCATAGCCTTGTTGAGCGTCAAGACAGGCGCCGACGGTTCGTTCCTTTTCCCCCGGCTGATTGCCGGGCAGTGGCAACTGACCGTCACGGCCCCGGGCTATCAGGAGCAAACATGCGATTGGCTGCCCACAGGCAACCAGCCGGTCGAGATTCGATTGAACAGCCAACCAAACGGCGTACAAGCCGCCAGCCAAAGCCCCTACCGCACCGAATTCAATCTTGCCGACTATCGCGGCAAATACGTCCTGCTCGATTTCTGGGCCGCGTGGTGCGAGCCCTGCCGCGAAGAGATGCCTGCTGTCAAAGCGGTTTACGAGGAGTATAAGAATGACCCGCGGATTATTATCGTAGGTCTTAACCTTGACCCTCAGCCCGCAGATGCGGAGAGATTCATTGCCGACAACGGCATGAATTGGCGCCACATTCTTCTGGGCGACTGGGCCAAAACGCCTGTACCCAGTCAATTCGGAGTCGACGGAATCCCCTACTTGTTCCTTCTGGATCCCGAAGGCCGCATCGTGGCCAGAGACCTGCGCGGTCCGGCGATACGCGAAGCCGTAAGAACCGCTTTGGGAGGTCTATCCCAGTCCGGCGCGGTCGAAACGCCCGCAGCAGCCGGTGCGCCCGGTGCTCAGTCCTCCGCCCCTGCCCCCGCGGATTCCAGCCAGCCGCAAGTGTCCAACATAATCACGCCCACGCAAAAA
>DAOLNV010000125.1:0-6680 GCA_035416745.1 Candidatus Hydrogenedentota bacterium
CATTGAAGACATCTTCGGGTAGGGGAGATGAGCAGGCGGTCTTTTGAGCGAACGGCGCCACCACAGAAAAGGACTTCGAGATTCTCGACACTATCGATACCGCCCCACGCGCGCTGCAGGCCTGTCTTCACGTTGAAGCGTGCGGCCATATCGGCGTGCGGCGTGTACCAATTCATCGAGCCTGCTGGGGGCGAAGTTGGCCGTTTTCCACGGGGTTCAGTTCGGGCGCGCAGGGCGGCAGGAGGCGGGGGACGCCACTGGCGATGGCCCGCAAAGAACTCGCGCGGAGCCTGGGCGCGGTGAGCTTGCAGACGGTCCCAGACCAGGACAACGAGGCCCTCAACACGCAACTCTGGTCGATGAACACGCGCCAAGCCTTCAGGCGCGAGGCTTTTCTTTAATGCGGGGCCATTGGGTCTTCACCCGTCCCTGGATTCCGTCCTCGTCTCGTTCAATCGCCCGCCGGGCAGGCTTCTGGGACGTCCAGCTTCGGCGGGCGGCCCGGCGGCGGCTTCCGGGCAAGCTCTGCTGCCCCCTGCGCGCGGAAGGCCGCATGCCAGCGCCGAGCGCTTCGCCGGTCCACGCCAAGCACCCGAGCCACCTCGACGGGCGGGTGGCCCCGCTGCAGCAAATCGATGGCGCGGGCCCGCCGCCGCTCCAAATCATCGGGACTTCCAGGGGGTCGCATAGCCCATCACCTCCAAAAGAAATGACAGGACGTTTCTTATGCAGGTGGCAATAGCCGGCCGCCCTCGTTTGGTAGATGACGCATACGGGCGGGGCGAGGTGTTGATCGCCGTTGTATGGGGGCGGCACCCATGTGCCGAATCTGGTATGCTATCCATGGGAGCGGGGAGCTGTCACTGAAAAGCGTGCTTGCTTGGGATCTCAGATCCGTGAGAGAAGGGAGAATCCAATGACCATTGAAGAGCGCTTAGCCGTTTTGGAATCCCAGCTCGCCAGCGCCGCGATGAAGGAGGTCCGGACCGCCAAGCTCATTCTCACTGATGAGAACGGCAAGGCTCGTGTGCAGATGTACGTGTCTAAGTCCAAGAACGGGCCGACCCTGTGCCTCCTCGACGAGAACGGCAAGACCCGCGGCGAGATGTTCGTATCCAGGAGCGGGCCGGCGCTGTGTATGGGTGACGAGAATGGGAAAGCGCGCGCAGTGCTGGGCGTGTCCAAGAACGGGCCCATGCTGGGCTTAAACGACGAGAACGGTAGGGCCCGCGCCCAGATAATTGTGACTGAGAACGGGCCTTTGTTGATCTTGGTCGATGAAAACGGCAAGACCCGCGGGCAGATGACCCTGACGAAGGATGGGCCGGCGTTGCAGCTGGCCGACGAGAACGGGGAGACGCGCGTCGAGCTGAGAGTACTCGCGGATGGACCCTCACTGGGCCTGGGCGACGAAAGAGGCGGGCTGCGCGCCCAGATGGTCGTGACCGAGGACGGCCCGGCGATTCATCTGGGCGATGCGAACG
The DNA here is from genome assembly GCA_035416745.1 of Candidatus Hydrogenedentota bacterium. Classification (NCBI taxonomy): domain Bacteria; kingdom Pseudomonadati; phylum Candidatus Hydrogenedentota; species Candidatus Hydrogenedentota bacterium. The sequence goes on from DAOLNV010000125.1 coordinate 1,485, forward strand.
GCGATTTCGTCTGGTCCGCGCCGTAAGAGCCGGGATTGTCTCCGAGGTCCCGGACAACATTAACGATGTGCTGACAGAACTGTCAGAATCCTTACTGCCTTTTCCCCGCTCATATCGCTCTGGAGGCGCGCTCTGGCCGCTCACATGTGGGCGGTTGGCGGTTGCCTCGTGCGGCGGGGCTATTGCCGCAAACCTTGCGCCCTGCGCGAAGCCAGCCGGTCCATACCGAGAAGACCGAGAGACGGGGGGAACGTGACCCACCGGGCCTGTATACAAACCCTCCCGAGAGATTCACTGGGCTTTTGGAAACTTGCCGGGGTTTTCGATTCTTGCGCATTTTGGCGCAAGGAAATTGTGCGGTCCGGTGGGATGGCCGTGATCAAGAGGCCGCCCAGAGTACTGAAAACGAAGGCGCCGCGTGTCTGCCGCAACGTCTCCGCGTACACGGCCCTGTGTTTGGGCGCACTTTCGCATCGCCCGTGCCCGGCGCTTGATTCACTGCCCGGCTTCTGGTTAACTCAGAGATGGATATCGTCAGAATCGTGCCGTTGCCGTGGCAGGCACTCTCCCGCCCCCTCAGGTTCGGTTGCAGTGCTGGGGAAAAGAAGGAAGGATCAACGTGCCCGCGAATACGATAGTCTTCGTTGCGGTTTGTGTTGTGTTTCTCGCAGTCACGGCAGCAGGCGGCTTGCATGCGTATGCAGCCCTCGTGGAGGACCTGGGCGTTCCCGTAACGGCGGTAACGTATGGGAACAGTCATGCCGTTCTGGCACCGGGCCCGAATGGGCAAGGCGACATGTTCTACACCTCGTACTACGTCTCGACGGGATGCGAACTCGTGGGATGCGATTTCCGGGACGGGCGCACGGGTCGCACAAAGCTGCCTTCCCAAGGCGGCTACGGTGTGGCCCTCGGCCTGGACGGCTCCATATACGTTGGCGGCGTGAATCCCGGCGATTTGTACCGCTATGACCCGAAGACCGATGCGCTAGCCACGATCAACGTCAAGCAATTTGGCGTGGACTACATATGGGACTTGGCGGTGGGGCCGGACGGCGCGGTGTATTGCGCAGCGGGATATCCGAAGACCAAACTCATCGCGTTCACGCCCGCGTCCGGAGAAGTCCGTGATCTGGGGGAATTGGCCCCACCGGAGCAGTACTTGCGGTCCGTGTGCGTGGATCGCTTCGGCCGCGTGTGGTGCGGCATCGGAACGCACGCTCGCTTGATTGTATACGACCCCGCCGACGGCTCCCGGCGAGAGGTTCTCCCGGAATCGTTTGCGGCCAGCTCGTGCGTCTACGCGCTCGCGCCATGCGGCCGCTACGTTGTGGCGCACGTATCCTTTGATGGTGTGTTGCTTGTGTTCGATGCAGAGCGCCAGGAGCTTGTGCGCACCGTTCCTAGACTGGAAGGCGATGAGGCATGGACGCTCGCCAGGAGCGGCCGGGACGACGTCATGTACATCACGTCCTGGCCATCGCTGCGCACGTTTCGTTACGACGTCGAGACGGGTGAGCGCACGCCTCTCCCGTTGCGGATGGACCAGATCAAGATCGTCGATGGAGACCGTTGGGTCCATGCAATAGACGACCAAGACTACGTCGTGTACGACCTGCAAGAAGAGCGGGAGACCTTTCGTAGCTCTCTTGTCCAGGGGGGAGACGGCATGGCCGTGTTCGCGCTGACCAACGGTCCCGACGGCAACGTTTATGGCGGCACGTACATCAACATGCATCTTTTCCACTGCGACACGGCTTCAGGCGCTCTTCAGGATCTGGGCAAGTTCAGCCGGTGGGCGGGGCAGGTGGATAGCATGAGTCTCGGCCGGGATGGACGCATTTACCTGGGCGCCTACGTCCATGCCGTAATCAGCGTGTACGACCCTGCCCTTCCGTGGAGGCCCGGCCGCGAACCCGATTCGAATCCGCGCGAGATCGGCCCACTGGGGAAAGGCCAGTACCGTACCCAGGCGAACTGCCTCGGACCGGACGGGCACCTCTACGTCGGCAGCATCCCCGCGTACAACAGCGCAGCCGCCGGCGCATTCAGCATCTGTGATCTGCGGACCGGTGCGAAAGACGTACGACTGAACGTCGTGCCGGGTGGCGCCGTCCACGCGTTGGTCTCCGACGAGCAGTATGTGTACGGCGCTGGCGGCGGCGAGTTCTTTGTGTACGACCCTGCCGCCGATGTCAAACGATTTTCCCTTACCCGTGCAGTGACCGCAATGGCGGTTCTCCGCGACGGTAAGGTATGTCTCTCCGGTAACGGAACGTTATGTGTATACGACCGCGAACGCAACGCTATCTCAGCGGACACAAACAACCCGGCAGGGGACTTCTCCCACATGTGCTCCGGCGCAAACGGAACGGCGTACGGAGTAAACGCCGGCCACATAGCCCGGGTCGGGCCTGACGGCGTATCGGTCGAGGTCCTCACCGACGAGGGCGGCACGTACATTGCCACTGACAGCAAGGGGCGCGTGTACTTCGCGCGAGGGCCGCGGCTTCTTCGCTGCACACCTCCCGAATCGCCCGGGAAGCCGTAAGCCGTTCGAGGGCACGGTGGGGACCTGCCCTCACAAACCTCCTGCGTCCCTTGTTTGCCGCTGGCGGCCGCGGGCAGCAAGCACAGGGCTGTCTTTCTTGTGTTCTCCGCGCGCGAAAGGTAGGCTGATGCGCGGTCAGCATTCAGGAGGACGTGAGAATGGGCAGAGAATTGAGTCGCCGGGTTTTCATCAGACAATCGGTTCATGGCGCGGCGGGAACATTGGCGCTCGCGGGGGCTTTGGGCCGCACGCCGCTTGCGGAGGGTGGCGAGGTGAGCGGGAACGAAGCAAGGAGGCTCCTGGCGGGAGCGGCGGCGGTGGATATCACGCCGAAGGTCCTCCCGGTTATCAACAGCGGCGGTTTTCTGGAATGCGTTGCGGACAAGGTATGCGACCCGCTTCACGCCCGGGGACTGGTACTGGACGACGGGACGAAACGAATCGCCCTGATGGTTGTGGACAGTCTGATGATGCCTCGCGAGCTGCTGGACGACGTGAAGCGCCAAGCAAGCCAAGTGACGGGCATTCGCGAGGAACATATGTTGATCGCGGCGAACCACACGCATTCCGCGCCTTCCGTGATGGGTGCGCTGGGTTCCCGCTGCGACGAGACCTACGCCGCCTTCTTGCCGGGCCGGCTCGTCGAGTGTCTCCGGCAGGCTGATGCAAACCGGGTGCCCGCCCGGGTAGGCTGGGCCGCGGTGCCGGACCCCGAAGATACCAACTGCCGGGTTTGGATTCGGCGGCCGGATCGAATCGGCGCCGATCCTTTCGGCGAGGCCACGATTCGCGCGATGATGCACCCGGGGTATCAGAACCCGGACTATATCGGGCCGTGCGGTCCGGAAGACCCCGCTCTGACCGTGCTGGCGGTGCAGACGGCCGAGGGCGTGCCGCTGGCCCTCGTGGCCAATTACTCGATGCATTATTTCGGGGCGGCGCCTATTTCCGCGGATTACTATGGCCGGTTCTGCGCGGAGATGGAACGGCGCATCGCGCCGGGTCAGAGCGAGCCGCGTTTCGTCGCCATAATGTCGAACGGGACGAGCGGCGACCAACATTGGATGGACTATTCGCAGCCGAAAAAAGAGATCACCATCGACGAGTATGCCGCGCGCGTCGCATCGAAAGCCATGGAAGCCTGGCAACGCGTCGAATACGCCGACGGCGCGCTGCTTGATATGGCCGAGACGAAACTCGAACTGGGGCGGCGAACGCCGTCTCCGGAGCGTCTGGCCTGGGCCAGCCAGGTTCGTGCGGCCATGGGCGAGCGCACCGTGCCCAAGGACCAGCCGGAGGTTTACGCGCTCGAACAGTTCTATCTTGCGGAAACCCCGAGGCGGGAATTGCGGCTGCAGGCGCTGCGCATCGGGGATCTGGCTATCAACGCGATCCCGTGCGAGGTCTATGCCATTACCGGCCTGAAACTCAAGCGGCAGAGTCCGTTCGCGCTGACGATGAACATCGAACTGGCCAACGGGGCCGAGGGATACATTCCCCCGCCCGAGTTGCACTGCTTCGGCGGCTACAACACGTGGCCCGCACGCAGCGCCGGCCTGGAAACCACCGCGGAGCCGGAGATCGTCGAGACGCTGGTGCGGCAGCTCGAGGCTCTGGCCGGCCGCGAGCGCCGGCCGCTGCCGGTTTGCGCGGGACCCTATGTGGAGGCCGTCCTCAGCTCGAACCCGCTTGCGTATTGGCCGATGGACACCATTGCGGGGCAGGTCTGCGCCGATATCTCGGGCAACAACCTGTCCGCGCGGTACGAACCAGGCGTAGCGTTTTATCTCGAAGGAGCTCCCCTCGTGGAAACGGGCCATCCGGACGGGATCTGCCGGGCGGGGCATTTTGCGGGCGGCCGGGCAGCCGCGATGGCGCCGGACCTGGGCGAAACGTATTCGGCCGAGCTCTGGTTCTGGAACGGATTGCCGCATGACGCGCGCGCTGTTACGGGGTATTTCTTCTCGCGCGGCCAGGACCGCGTTCACGGAGGGCCCGGCGAGCATCTGGGAATCGGAGGCACGGATGGCGGGGGCAACGCGGCGGGACGCCTCATCGTGTACAACGGGGACGAGAAGCGCGGGCTGCTCGTGGGCAGTTCCGTGCTCGAGCCGAAGCGATGGTACCGGGTGACGTATATCCGGCAAGGCCGCGAGGTGGCGGCGTATCTGGACGACCGAACGGCGCCGGAGTTCAGCGGCTCGCTCGACCTGGGATGTCCGCCGGAAACGCCCACCTTGTGGCTGGGCGGGCGCAGCGACGGGCTCCTGGGGTTCGAAGGGAGGCTATGCCACGTTTCCCTTTACAAGCGCGCACTTACAGCTGAGGAAGCCGCCACACACTATGGAGCGGCCAGCACGCCCTCGGTTCCCAAGTGCGCCTCCGGGCTGAAGGCCCGGCATATCGTTCAAACGGACGCGAAGACGTTCGCATTTCTTCCGCAAACGGGATTCGCGGTCACGGGTCAGCCGACGGTCTCTGACCATCACGGCTGAGCGGATGACGAGACAGTTGAGCGGTTGTGGCATGACGATGTTTCGGGCTTTCAGCCCTCCCCCTTTAATGATGCGGTGCCGTTTTCCTGGCCCTCCAGGCCAGGCTGGTATGTTTCGCGCCGTTGGCGCTGAAGAATACCGAATCATCGG
>DAOLNV010000125.1:6780-11965 GCA_035416745.1 Candidatus Hydrogenedentota bacterium
CAGGCCAGGCTGGTATGTTTCGCGCCGTTGGCGCTGAAGAATACCGAATCATCGGGGCCATGGCGCCGTAGCCGGTTTCGCCGGTGCTACCCCACGATTTGGAATATCTGTACTGGCTTCCGGAGAGGCGCGTGGCCAGAGACATGTGAATCGGGGATTGCGCCGGCCTTTGGTACAATAGGGTGCTTTGCCAGGATTTGCGTGTCGCATCTTTAACTCAAGGAAGCCGAGCGTGCCACATAGGCGCATGACAAGTGTCGAGCACGTGAACAAGCAGCTGTCTGCCGAAGACCCCTTGCCCATGTCGCGCGGGGAGATGGCCCGGCGCGGATGGGCAGAACTGGACGTGCTGCTTGTGACCGGCGATGCGTACGTAGACCACCCGTCGTTCGGCGCGGCCTTGCTGGGGCGTTGGTTGTGCGCGAATGGGTACCGTGTGGGCATCGTGGCGCAGCCTCGGTGGGATGGGCCGGACGAGATTGCGCGGCTGGGGCGTCCCCGGCTTTTTGCGGGAGTCACATCGGGGGCATTAGATTCAATGCTGGCCCACTACACGGCCTTCCGGAAGAAGCGCAGCGATGACGCATACACGCCGGGGGGCCAGGCAGGGGCGCGTCCGAATCGTGCCACGATTGTCTACTCGAACCTGGTGCGGCAGGCGTTTCCGGGACTGCCCGTGGCAATAGGCGGCATCGAGGCGTCGTTGCGCCGGGCAACGCATTACGATTTCTGGACGGACAAGGTGCGGCGCTCAATCCTGCTGGACAGCAAGGCGGACCTGCTGGTGTATGGCATGGGCGAACGGGCAATCCTGGAGGCGGCCCGGCGGCTGGAGGCGGCGGCCGTGGATGCGGCGCGGCCGGGTGATGCGCTTTGGGGTATTCGGGGCACGGTGTTTGCGGTTTCGTCGCTGGCAAAGGTGTTTGAGACGCCGAACGGTCCGGAGAAGTCGCAATTGCTCATCCTGCCGTGCCACGACGCGATTCTGAACGACCCGAAGGAGTTGATGTCGGCGACGCTGGCGCTCGAGCAGCAGGTGCATCAAGGAGGCCGGTGGGCAATACAAGAAAGCGGCGGCCGGTATGTCGTGTTCGCACCGCCCGCGGAACCGCTTGATACCGATGAATTGGACGCGCTGTATGCATTGCCGTTTACGCGGAAAGCGCACCCGTTCTATACGCAGCCGATTCCGGCGGCGGACATGATTCAATTCAGCGTGACCTCGCACCGGGGCTGCGCCGGAGGGTGCACGTTTTGTTCGATTGCCCTGCACCAGGGGCGCCGGATCCGGTCACGCAGCGTAAACTCACTGGAACGCGAGGTGCGAACGCTGACAAGGCATCCGGATTGGGCCGGCAGTGTCAGCGACGTGGGAGGTCCGACGGCGAACCTGTGGGGGGCACGGTGCGGGGCGGAGCACACCACGTGCAGGCGGGCGGACTGCCTGACGCCGGAGATATGCCCCCATTTCGAGGCGGACGAGGCCGAGTTGGTGCGATTGTTGCGCAAGCTTCGCGGCATCGAAGGGGTGAAGCACGTGCGCGTGGCAAGCGGAATTCGTTATGACGTAAGCAACGAGCATCAGTCGCTCCGCGCGCTGGTAAACGAATTTGTAGGCGGGCAATTGAAGGTCGCCCCCGAGCACATGTCGGACAGGGTGTTACGATTGATGCGCAAGCCCTCGTTCAAGCGCTTCGAGGAGTTCCTGGGCCTGTTCGAGAAGGAATCGAAGCGGGCGGGGAAAGAACAGTACGTGATTCCTTACCTTATCAGCGCGTTCCCGGGATGTACGGACGACGATATGCGCGCGCTCGGAGACTGGCTGCGCCGGCGGGGCTGGAAACCGCGGCAGGTACAGTGTTTCATTCCGACCCCGGGTACCGTGGCAACGGCGATGTATCATGCGGGCATCGATCCGGAGGGCAACCCCATCTATGTCGCCAAGAGCGATAAGGAGCGGTTGCGCCAGCATCACATTCTGATACCGGAACATGGAGCGCCCGAAAAGGCCTCCCAGAAACGCGAACACTGCGCGAGCGGACGGCCGGAGCTGCCGCCGAAGAGGCATGAACGGGGAAAGCGGAGGAGATGACCGGGGAAGCGCCGGTCACGCAACACGGACGTGCATTTCATGTTTGCAGAACCAGGTTGGGCGGATTTGGGAAACAGCGCGATTTCACAGGAAAGGGGCAAGCCATGAACCGTCGTCAGTTCTTCCAGACCACTGCCGCGGGCGCGGTGTTGATGGGTCTTGTTTCGCGAACCGCGGCGTCCGGGGAAGCCGCCGCCGAACGGAAGCCGCCGTTTCTGGATTTGGAGCGGCTTAGAGCGCGCAACAGCAACCGCTCTACGGTGGTGTGTCAACGAGGTATTGTGTGTTCGAGCCAGCCGCTTGCCACGATGGCCGGCGTGGACATTCTGAAAGCCGGCGGCAATTGCGTCGACGCGGCCATCTGCACGAATGCGATGCTGGGGGTAACGGAGCCGGGGAACAACGGTATTGGCGGCGACCTGTTCGCTATTCTATGGGTAGAGAAGGACCACAAACTCTATGGACTCAATGCCAGCGGGAGAGCGCCGTACAACTGGTCTTTGCGGGACGCGCTTGACATGGGTCTGAAGAGCATTCCACGGCAGAGTCCGCTGTGCTGGAACGTACCGGGATGCGTGAGCGGCTGGGGCATGCTGAACACGCGTTTCGGGAAGCTGAGCCTTAGCCAATGCCTGGAGGCGGCGATCGGGTATGCGCGGGAAGGGTTCCCCCTCTCCCCCATCATCTCGACGGACTTCACGGATTGGACGGACAGCACGGCTCCGCACATGGCCGCTGTGTACCATCCCGGGGGGAAGGTGCCGCAGTACGGCGAGGTATTCCGAAATCCCCTGCTGGCCAAGTCGTACGAGGCGATTGCGAAGGGCGGTCCGCCAGCCTTTTACGAGGGCGAGATCGCCGAGCGGATCGTGGCGAAATCAGATGAATTGGGCGGACGCATGGCGATGCGCGACCTCAAGGAGCACGCGGCGGACTGGGTCGAGCCGGTAAGCAGCAACTACCGGGGCTGGGACGTCTGGGAGATCCCGCCGAACGGACAAGGCATTGCAGCGCTGCAAATCCTGAACATGCTCGAGCAGTTCGACATTGGGGCGCTGGAGCCGAATTCGGCCGAGCATCTGCACCTGTTCGTGGAGGCGAAAAAGCTGGCCTTCGAGGACCGGGCAATCTACTACGCGGATCCGGAGTTCGCGGACGTGCCGGTGGCCTGGCTGATCTCGAAAGAGTATGCGAAGAAACGCGCGGCCCTCATCAATCCGAAGAAGGCGAGCACCAATGTTCGGCCGGGGGATCCCGAGTTGGATTCGGACACGGTCTATCTGACGGCGGCCGACGGCGAGGGCAACATGATCTCGCTTATTCAGAGCTTGTACAGCGGGTTCGGGTCGACAATCTGTCCCGACGGGGTGGGATTTCCGATTCAGAACCGGGGACAGTCGTTCGCCCTGGACCCGAACCACCGGAACAAGTTGGAGCCTCACAAGCGGCCGTTCCACACCATTATTCCGGCGTTCATGACGAAGGCGGGGCGGCCGGTCATGGCGTTCGGGGTAATGGGCGGTGATTTCCAGCCGCAGGGGCATTCCCAGGTGGTCATGAACATGATCGACTTCGGCATGTCTCCCCAGCAGGCCGGAGATCAGCCGCGGGTGGAGCACGGCGGCAGTTCGTCGTTCACGGGACGCGTCATGGAAGGCGGCGGGCAGCTGACTTTCGAAAAAGGGTTCAGCGACGACGTGAAAGAACAGCTCGCGGCCATGGGGCATGAGATTAGCCCGAATCTCGAGGCGCACGGGGGATACCAAGCCATCTGGCGTGAGGACGAACCGCTACGGTACTTTGGCGGCTCGGATCCGCGGAAGGATGGCTGTGCCATCGGGTACTGAACGCACTCGGATACACCCAGGGCGGCGCAGTTACGGCCAACGGCTGGACTCTTTCGGTCTGGTACAACTCCCGCGGCACGGAGTTCCCGGAGCGATGAATTGCGGAACCGGCGCTTGCGCCTATTGGTCGAGAGGTTTGCTGGTGATAAGCCCGATGCCGCGGCCTTTGTCGCCGACGGCACAGTAGAACATGTAAAACGTGCCGTTGCCGGGATTGTAGACGAGTGAGATCTTGTGGGCATAGGTCTTGTCGAGCCCGCTGGGGTTTCCGCCGGCTTTGTACAGGGGCTCGGGGTGGCTGGTCCAGTGGTATAGGTCGCGAGAGAATGCGGCCATGATGTGTGCGCCGCCTCGGCCCACGCCAAAGTAGAACATGACCCAGTGGTCTCCGTCCCGGTAGACCTTTCCATCAGAGCAAAACTGTTCGTCGTAACTGCCGGGACCGCCGTTGCGGACAATCGGGTTGCCCTCGTAGCGCGTCCAGCGGGCCATATTGGTGCTGGTGACAAGGCCCATCTGTTCGATCGAGCCGTTGGCCGCGTTATAGAAGTTCATGAAGAGCCCGTCGTGCTCGACGAGCCACGGGGCATAGATGCAGTCCTTCTCCCAGTCGGCGGCGCCTTGAATGCTGAGGATTGGCGTATCTTCGGAGAGGCGCCGCCAGGAATCGCCGTCGCTGCTCCACGCCGCGCCCTCGTAGCCGGGACGTATCTCGTAGCCGCCCTGTTTGGGGTAGCAGCTATACAGCGCCCAGAACTTGTCCTGCCATTTCTTGAGGGTGCGGGCGCCTTTGACGTCATAGGAGTCATATAAGACCCCGCAGATGGCGACGCCGCCGTGGTCGAACGCGCCCTCTTTGCCGTAGCTCATGACGAGGCCTTTGGGCTGCCAATGGACGAGGTCGGTGCTGACAGCGAGGGCAGTTTGATAGCCCCGGCCGTCGAAACCTGTGTAGAACATGCGCCATTCGCCCCCATGACGCCACACGAGAGGACAATCGACCATCGTAAACGTCAATGCGGGCTCGAGAGCGGCGGACACGACGTGCTCGGGATAGTATTGCCATCCACGGTAGGGAGCAGACCAGCGGTCAATTGTCTCGCGGGTGATGGTCATTCCCGATTCCTTTTGCCCGGGTTGGGCCGAAGCGGTTCCAGCAATGAACAGCAGACAACCCGAGAGCAGCAAAAAGCAGCATTGTGGCCTCATCGCGTACTCCGTTTGAATCCGGGGACAGGCTGGGTGT
>DAOLNV010000126.1 GCA_035416745.1 Candidatus Hydrogenedentota bacterium
AATCGTGCCAATGTTCACGTGCGGCTTCGTCCGCTCAAATTTCTGCTTGGCCATGGTTCTCTCCTTCGATTCCTTCGGGCTGCTCGACCTCTCAGGCCTCCGCGGTCTGCCTTGTCTATCTCCTGAATCGGCTCGTTTCTATCTATTCAAAGCGGAACATTCCGCCGGTATGTTCCATAATGGCGTTGGCGATGTTCGCCGGAACCTCTTCGTAATGCGAAAACTCCATGCTGTGCGTTACCCGCCCTTGCGTTCGCGAACGGATGTCATTGGCGTAGCCAAACATCTCCGCAAGCGGCACAAAGGCCAGCACCTTCCGCGTCTTCCCGTCCAGTTCCATCTCGTCGATGCGGCCGCGGCGCCCGCTGAAATCCGTCACCACTTCGCCGGTGTATTCGTCCGGGCAAAGCACTTCGATCCGCATCACGGGTTCCAGCAGCACCGGCCGCCCTTTCGGGATCGCCTGCCGGGCCGCAATGGCACCCGCCGTGTGAAATGCCAAGTCCGACGAGTCAACTTCGTGATAAGCGCCGTCCAGCAGAATCGCCTTCACATCCACTACTGGATAACCGGCCACGACGCCGGTGTCCAGCGTCTCACGAACACCCTTCTCGACGGCCGGCACGAACTCCTTCGGCACGCTCCCGCCAACCGTCGCGTTCTCGAACACAAAATGCGAACCCTTTTCGCCGGGCTCAAAGGCCAGCTCGACTTCGGCGAACTGGCCGCGGCCGCCCGTCTGACGGGCGAACCGCACCCGCGTCTCCGTCCGCGCGCGAATGCTCTCCCGATAAGCCACGACCGGCTTGCCGACATTGGCAGCGACATTGAACTCTCGCTGCATCCGGTCAATGAGGATCTCCAAGTGGAGTTCCCCCATGCCGGCAATAATCGTCTGCCCGGTCTCCTCATTCACCCGCACGTGGAACGTCGGGTCTTCATCCGACAGCTTCTGCAAGGCATCGGACAACTTGTCCTGGTCGGCCTTGGTTCGCGGCTCAATGGCCACATGTACCACGGGGTCGGGAAACACGACCCGCATAAGCTCGATCGCCCTGCCGGGGTCGCACAGCGTATCCCCCGTGGTTGTGTTCCGGGCCCCGATTACGGCCCCGATATCTCCAGCCCGCAGCTCGTCGAGATCCGTGCGCTCATCGGCATGCATCTCGAGCAGCCGGCCAAGACGTTCCTTACGGCCCGTCCGCGTGTTCAGCACTTGCCGGCCCGCCTTGACCACACCCGAGTACACCCGGAGAAAGGTCAGGCGCCCTACGTGCGGATCCGTCAAGATCTTGAACGCAAGGGCCGAGAACGGCTCGTCATCCGACGGGTGCCGGATGACCTGCTTCTCCGGCTCGCCCGGCCTATGTCCGACCACTGCAGGCACATCCGCCGGCGACGGCAAGTAATCCACCACGGCATCCAGCAGAAGCCGCGTGCCCTTATTCTTCAGGGCCGAGCCACACAATACCGGACAAAACCGGTTGGCTACCGTCCCTTTGCGCAACGCCGCGACAACTTCTTCTTCGGCAATGGGTTCCTCATGAACGTATTTTTCCATCACCCGCTCGTCCGCTTCCGCGGCAGCTTCAAGAAGATCATGCCGGGCTTCTTCGGCCTTTGCACGCAAATCCGCCGGGATTTCGCAGAACTCCTGCGTGCAATCGACGCCCTCGCCCTGCCACGTGACCATCCGCATCCGAACGAGGTCGATGACCCCCCGGAAACCGGATTCCTTGCCAACGGGTATCTGAACGGGCACCGGGTGCGCCGCAAGGCGCGTCCGCATGCTTTCCACCGCGCGGTCAAAGTCCGCCCCCACACGATCCATCTTGTTTATGAAAGCTATCCGGGGGACTCCGTACCGCAGGGCTTGACGCCACACTGCCTCGGACTGCGACTGCACGCCAGCCACCGCGCAAAACACCGCCACGGCGCCGTCAAGAACCCGCAGACTCCGCTCGACCTCCGCCGTAAAGTCCACGTGACCCGGCGTGTCAATGATATTGATGCGGTGATCCTTCCACGTGCACGCGGTGGCCGCCGACATGATGGTGATACCCCGTTCACGCTCCTGGGCCATAAAGTCCATCGTAGCGGTGCCTTCGTGCACTTCGCCCACGCGGTGGACCTGCCCCGAATAGAACAGGATGCGCTCCGTCACGGTCGTCTTGCCCGCGTCGATGTGCGCGGCAATGCCGATATTACGAGTTCTTTCCAATGGAAAACGCCGAGACATAAGACCCCTTTCAGAGAGTTATAAGACCACCGCAAACGAATCGGTAAGCCGACTCGTCCGGTCCGTCCAACTCTTCTGTCCTATGTGCGTCACCACTGGTTGTTTCTCGCAGCACTCAACGGTTCCTGCTGGTGCGTTTAGCGATTCAACTGTACGCGCCCGGGCGCCCATACGCCTCGCCGCGCTACCCTTATCTAAACTCACCGGCGCCTTCGCGCGGGGCACAAAAGCCCCCCACTCGCGACACGCCGTTTCAAACCTTCGTATATGCGTTGGCCCGACCCTGCCGAACTCAGAATCGCAGGTGGGCGAAGGCCTTGTTGGCCTCGGCCATCCGGTGCGTATCTTCCCGCCGCTTAATCGTGTTGCCCTGCCGGTTGAAACAATCCAGCAGTTCCGCGCCCAGCCTTTCCGCCATGGTCTTCTCGCCGCGTTTCCGCGAAAACTCTATAACCCAACGGAACGCCAGAGCCGTGCGGACGGCGGGCGCTATCTCGACGGGCACCTGATAGGTGGCGCCGCCGACCCGGCGCGATTTCACCTGAAGCAAGGGCTTGGCGTTATCAATGGCCGTCTCGAATACCCGGATCGGATCCTCATTGGGAAGCTTCTTCTTAAGAACATCGAGCGCGCCGTACACGATGCCTTCCGCCACGCTCTTCTTCCCGCATACCATCACCGTGTTGATGAACTTCGCCAACAAAGGGCTCTTGTATTTCGGATCCGGAAGCAGTACCCGCTTGGGAACCTCGCGTCGTCTTGGCATTGGAAACGCCTATCCCTTCACTCTTGTGGCCGCCACCCTGCCGGGCACGGCACCAACCTACTTTCCCGTTACAAATTCATCCGCGCCGGTTCCGGCGCAGCGCACACTCACACCTTGGGCTTCTTCACCCCGTATTTCGAACGGCTCACCCAGCGCCCGTCATGAACAGGCTTGCCGTCTTCTTCTTTCTTGCTCGCCGACCCACCCATATCGCCGCTGGCATCCAGCACGCCGCGAATCAAGTGGTACCGCACACCGGGAAGGTCCTTCACACGGCCTCCACGGATCATCACCTGCGAGTGCTCCTGCAGATTGTGCCCGATTCCCGGAATATACGACGTGACCTCCATCCCGTTCTTCAGACGCACACGGGCGACCTTCCGAAGAGCCGAGTTGGGCTTCTTCGGCGTCATGGTGTACACGCGCGTGCAGGTTCCCGAAGCTTGCGGGCATCCCTTCAACGCCGGAGATTTTGTCTTGTTCGTCTTGCGTTTCCGGCAATTGCGCACGAGCTGATTAATCGTCGGCAAAACCTTTCTCCTTGCTATAACGTGCTTTAGAGCGTCTGCGGCACCTCGCGAAGCGTGCATTTTGCGCCGCTTTTCGCGCACAACACTCCCACTAGACAGCGGCCGGTGAGTTTATCACACAAATACCCGCATGTCAAGCATTTCAACAAGTTTGCGCCCGGCTCATTTCCAGGCGCCTACGCGAGGGCATCCTCCGCCTCGTCAATGTCCGGCTCTTCCGTCGCCGGACCCACCTCAAGCTCCTCCGCGAAGTCCTCTCCCGCGTCCTCCGTCAACACGGCCTGCGCATTCTCGTAGTGACGGCTGCCCGTGCCCGCGGGAATCAAGTGACCGATGATCACGTTCTCCTTCAGGCCGCGCAAATAGTCCCGCTTGCCCGAAAGTGCCGCATCCGTCAGCACGCGAGTAGTCTGTTGGAACGACGCCGCCGCAAAGAAGCTCTCCGTGCTCAAGGCCGCCTTTGTGATGCCCTGCAGAATCGGCTCCGCTTCCGCCGGGATGCCGCCTTTCGCAACAATCTGCTGGTTGACCTCCTGGAAACGTATCCGGTCCACTTCCTCATGCGCAAGGAAAGGCGTATCGCCCGGACTCTCCTTGATTCGCACCTTCCGCAACATCTGCCGAATGATCACCTCGATGTGCTTGTCATTCGTCCTCACGCCCTGGAGCCGGTAGACCTGTTGAATCTCGTCGAGAAGGTACTTGCGAAGCGCCTCCTCGCCCTGCACCTCCAGAATGTCTTGCGGAATCACGGGCCCATCCGTCAAACGCTGTCCCGCATACACGCGGTCGTTCGCCTGCACGTTCAGACGTTTGTTCGGCGGGATGGTGTACTCGCGCTCCTTGCCCACCGGCGGAATGATTCTGACCTTACGCATGCCTTTGGTCGCGCCGCCCAGCTCCACAATCCCGTCAATATGGCTGATCACCGCCGGATCCTTCGGCTGGCGGGCCTCAAACAACTCCGCCACGCGAGGAAGACCGCCCGTGATGTCCGTGGTCTTGCTGAACTGCCGTTGCGTCTTCGCCAGCAGATCGCCCGCCATGACCTTGGCCCCGTCCGCAACCAGCACATGGGTCTGCGCCGGAATCGTGGCGTAGGCCAAGACCTCATTCTCCTTGCCCAGGATCGTGATCTGTGGATGCAAGTCCTGTTTGTGATCCGTGACAACGCGCTCTTCCAGACCCGTGTCCGGGTTGATGTCCTTGCGCATCGTCACGCCTTCAACCATTCCCTCGAAATGCACTGTACCGGCCGCCTCGGCCACGATGGATTCATTGTAGGGGTCCCACTCGTACAGAAGCTTGCCCTTTTTCACGGCCGCCCCGTCTTCCACATGCAGCAAACCACCCGGCGGCACCGCATAGCGCTGGATCTCTTTCCCTTCTTCATCCATCAGAGCGACCTCGCCGCCGCGATTCACCACGACCCGCTTGCCGTCGCGGTTTGTCGCCAAACGCACGTTGCGGAATTCAATCACGCCGCTGTCGGCAAGGCGCACTTCACTCGATTCAACCTGCCTGCTCGCCGCGCCGCCAATATGGAACGTGCGCATGGTGAGCTGCGTGCCCGGCTCGCCGATGGACTGAGCGGCAATGATGCCAACGGCCTCGCCCATCTCCACCAGGTCGCCCGTCGCCAGGTTGCGGCCGTAACATTTCGCGCAAACACCGCGCTTCGAGTCGCATGTGAGAACCGAACGGATGCGCACGCCGGGAAGCCCCTTCTCGACGATGAGCCGCGCCTTGTTCTCGTCGACCTCTTCTTCAGCGCGCACGATTGGCTCGCTTTCGCCCGGCACCGTGATATCGTCCAGCGGATAACGCCCGACGATGCGTTCTTCGAGCGGTTGCACTACTTCCGCCCCATCCATCAGCGGCTCCACCCAAACCCCATTGAGCGTCCCGCAGTCGTCCTCCTCGATCACGACGTCCTGGGCGACATCGACCAGCCGGCGGGTCAGGTATCCCGCGTCCGCCGTCTTCAACGCCGTATCCGCAAGACCCTTGCGCGCGCCGTGCGAAGAAATGAAGTACTCGAGCACCGTCAAGCCTTCCCGGAAATTCGAGGTGATCGGCGACTCGATGATATCGCCCGACGGCTTGGCCATCAGGCCGCGCATCGCCGCCAACTGGCGAATCTGCTGTTTGTTGCCGCGCGCGCCCGATTTCAGCATCAAGTTGATGCCGCTGAAGCCCTGCTCGTTGGTCTCGAGCTCTTTCAGCATTGCCACAGTCAGCGACTCGGTCGCCGTGGTCCATTCATCGATGACTTTGTTGTAACGCTCGCCCTCAGTGATGAGCCCGTTCTGATACATCTCGTCAATACGCGCCACCGCATCCTTGGCTTGCTTGATCAGGTCCGCCTTGGTCTGCGGCACGATCAGGTCCCTCACCCCGATCGACAAACCGGCAAGAGTCGCATACTTGAACCCGGTACGCTTGAGGGCATCAAGCAGCTCGACCGTCTTGTTGTGCCCCAGTTTCAGATAGGCCGCGGCAATCACATCGCCAACGGTGCCCTGCGTCTGTTCCCGGTTCACATCATGCAGGCTGATCTCTTCCGGAAGCGATTCCTTGAAAATGACCCGCCCAACCGTCGTGTCGACGACCGCCCCCTCATGCCAAACCTTGATCTGAGCGTGCAGATCGACCTCGCCAAGCTCATACGCCACCAGCACCGATTCCAAATCCGGATAGACCTTTCCCGGATTGAGGATCGCGCCATCCGGCCCGCTCCACTCCGGCTGCCACTCGCCCTTCGCCCCCTTGCGCGCTCTGGTGATATACGCAATACCCAGCACGATATCCTGACTCGGGGTCGTGATGGGACGGCCCGTCGACGGCGAGAAGATGTTCGTCGAGGAAAGCATCAACAGCCGGGCCTCGAGTTGCGCCACCGGCATCAGCGGAACGTGCACCGCCATCTGGTCGCCGTCGAAATCCGCGTTAAATGCCGCGCACACCAACGGGTGAATCCGGATAGCCTTGCCTTCGATCAACACTGGCTCGAACGCCTGAATGCCCAAGCGGTGCAACGTCGGTGCGCGGTTCAGCAATACGGGATGATCCTTGATCACCTCGTCCAGGATATCCCACACCTCGGCCCGCCCCATGGCAATCGTCCGCTTGGCAGCTTTGATGGTCGAGGCAATCCCCCTGTCCTTCAACTCGCGAATAATAAACGGCTCGAACAGCTCAAGGGCCATCTTTTTCGGCAGGCCGCACTGATTGAGCTTCAACTCGGGCCCTACAACGATCACCGAACGGCCCGAATAGTCCACGCGCTTCCCGAGCAGGTTCTGGCGGAACCGCCCCTGCTTGCCCTTCAGCATGTCGCTGAGCGACTTCAGCGGGCGGTTGCCCGCCCCCAGTACCGTCCGCCCATGACGCCCGTTGTCAAACAACGCGTCCACCGCTTCCTGGAGCATGCGCTTCTCGTTGCGCAGAATAACCTCGGGAGCCCGAAGCTCGATCAGCCGCTTCAGCCGGTTGTTGCGGTTGATGACGCGGCGGTACAGATCGTTCAAATCACTCGTGGCGTAGCGGCCGCCCTCGAGCGGCACCAGCGGGCGCAGATCCGGCGGGATGACCGGAATAACGTCCAGCACCATCCACGCGGGGTTGTTGCCCGATTTCCGCAACGCCTCAACCACCTTCAGCCGCTTGATGGCCTTCGCCCTCCCCTGCATCGAGGTCGTCGTAGCCACCTGGTTATGCAATTCGGCGCTGAGCGTATCGACGTCGATCTCCTCCAAGAGCAGCTTGATCGCCTCCGCGCCCATCTTGGCCACAAAACGGTCGCCCCACTCTTCCCGGGCGTCCTGATACTCGTCTTCCGTGAGGGTCTTCATCTTCTCGAGACTGGTGTCCCCCGGATCTATCACCACATAATTCTCGAAATAAATGACCCTCTCGAGGACCCGGATCGAAAGATCCAGCAAGTTGCCGATCGAGCTCGGCGTCGTCTTGAAAAACCAGATATGGGTAACCGGCACCGCAAGCTTGATGCATCCCATCCGCTCGCGCCGCACTTTCGACTCCGTGATTTCCACGCCGCACCGATCGCACGTGATGCCCCGGTGTTTCACCTTCTTGTATTTGCCGCAGCCGCACTCCCAGTCCTTCACAGGGCCGAAAATGCGCTCGCAGAAAAGACCGTCCTTCTCCGGCTTGAACGTCCGGTAGTTGATGGTCTCCGGCTTCTTCACTTCTCCCCGGGACCATTTCAGGATCTCCTCGGGAGAAGCAAGGCGAATCTGCAGCGCATCAAACCGTTCACTCGTCGTAGGAACATACTTCGACAAGGTTTAGCCCTCCACCTCTTCTTCGTCTTCGTCCACATCCGTGCCATCTTCAACGCGGGCCAGTTTTATCACGTCTAAACACAGCGACTGCATTTCACGCACCAGCACATTGAACGATTCCGGCGTGCCGGGCTCGACATCCCTGTCGCCCTTGACCACCGCCTCGTATGCCTTGGTGCGGCCCTGAATGTCGTCCGACTTGATCGTCAAAAGCTCCTGGAGGGTATATGCCGCGCCGTACGCCTGCAGTGCCCACACCTCCATCTCGCCAAACCGCTGGCCGCCAAACTGCGCCTTACCGCCCAGCGGCTGCTGCGTCACAAGCGAGTACGGCCCTATGGCACGGGCATGAATCTTATCGTCTACCAGATGATTCAGCTTCATCATGTACAGGTACCCGACCGTCACCTGCTGATCAAAAGGCTTACCGGTCCGGCCATCGCGCATCGTGATCTTGCCGTTGTCCGGCAAACCGGCCTTTTCCGTAAACTCGCCGATGACGCTCTCCGAAGCCCCGTTGAACACGGGCGTCGCCACCTTCATCCCCAGGCACTTCGCCGCCCAGCCCAGCGTCGTCTCGAGCAGCTGGCCCACGTTCATGCGCGAAGGCACGCCCAGCGGATTCAGTACAATCTGAACCGGCGTCCCGTCCGGAAGAAACGGCATGTCTTCCACCGGAAGAATCTTCGCAATGACGCCTTTGTTCCCGTGACGCCCCGCCATCTTGTCGCCTACCGAGAGCCGCCGTTTCGTCGCCACGAACACCTTCACCAGCTTGATGACCCCCGGCGGCAGTTCATCGCCTTTTCGCAGCATCTCAATCTGGCTGTCGCGAAACGCGATCAATTTCGCCTCTTCCATCGCGGCCATGTTGACCAGCCGCGTCACTTTCTGCTGGAGCTTCTTGTCTTCCACCCGCAACCGGGCCAATACGCCGTAATCCGTCTTCTCGAGATGCGAGACCTTGACCTTCTTGCTCTTCTCGAGCGCCAGCTCGTCGGTCTTGTGGTCCACCACGTCCTCGAGAATGCGAAGCCCGATCATGTCGTCTTTCAGGAGTTTCACGAATGTCGCCCGCACCTCGTTGATCCGCTCCTGGTACTCGCGCTTCACCTTCGCCACCTGGGCCGAGATCGCGCCGCGAGAACCGCTGTCGGTCTTCTCGCGCCGGCTGCATACCCGCACATCCACCACGACGCCTTCGGCGCCCGGAGGCACCGTCAACGATGCGTCGCGCACATCCTCGGCCTTCTCGCCGAAGATGGCCCGCAAAAGCTTCTCCTCCGGGGCCAGCTCCGTCTCGCCCTTCGGCGTGACCTTCCCCACCAGGATGTCGCCGTGCTTTACCTTCGCGCCCAGACGCACTATCCCCGACTCGTCGAGGTTCTTCAGCGCATCCTCACTGACGTTCGGAATGTCCCGTGTGATTTCCTCGGGACCCAGCTTCGTGTCACGCGCCTCCAGCTCGAATACCTGAATGTGAATCGAGGTGAACGCATCCTCCTTCACCAAATCGTCGCTGATCAGGATGGCGTCCTCGAAGTTGTACCCTTCCCAAGGCAGGAACGCGACCAGCGCATTCCGCCCCAGCGCCAGCTCTCCGCCATCCGTCGCCGGACCGTCCGCGATGATCTCGCCCGCCTCAACCTTGTCGCCTCTGTTCACGATCGGTTTCTGGTTGATGCAGGTGTTCTGATTGGACCGCGTGAATTTCTTCAAGCGGTACACATCCTCCTCCGAACGGAAGGGATTTTCATCGGGGCCCTGCCCCCGTTTCGTATGACGAACGCGAATCACGTCGCTGTCCGCATATTCGACCACGCCCGAACGGTCCGCTTTGACCACCGTGCCGGCGTTCTTGGCCGTGACCCGCTCGAGGCCCGTGCCCACCAGCGGCGCTTCCGTCTTCAAAAGCGGCACCGCCTGCCGCTGCATGTTCGACCCCATCAGAGCGCGGTTCGCGTCGTCATGCTCCAGGAACGGGATAAGCGCGGCCGCCACGCTCACCAGCTGCTTCGGCGAAACGTCCATGTAGTCCACTTCGCTCGGGTCGGCCTGCGGGAAATCCCCCCGGTGGCGCGACAGCACCGTCGGATTGACGAACTTGCCGCGCTTGTCCAGCGGCGCGTTGGCCTGGGCAATGATGTAATTGTCTTCATCATATGCCGATAACATCTCGACCTCGTCTGAAACCCGCCCGTTCTCCACTTTCCGGTACGGCGTCTCCAGGAAACCGTACTCATTGATGCGGGCATAGGTCGACAACGACGCCATCAAACCGATGTTCGGGCCTTCCGGGGTCTCGATGGGGCAGATTCGCCCGTAGTGAGTCGCGTGAACGTCGCGCACCTCGAACCCCGCCCGTTCACGGCTCAAACCCCCAGGGCCTAGCGCGCTCAAACGCCGCTTATGGGTCAATTCCGCCAACGGATTGATCTGGTCCATGAAGTGAGACAACTGGCTGCGGCCAAAGAAATCCTTGATAACCGCGCTCACCGGCTTCGGGTTCACCAGATTCTGCGGGCTCAACTGGTCGTCGTCCTGGAAATTCATGCGCTCACGCACCGTGCGCTCCATGCGCACAAGACCGATCCGCACCTGGTTCGCGAGCAACTCGCCCACCGCCCGCACACGACGGTTGCCAAGATGATCGATGTCGTCCAGCACGCCCTCGCCGCTACGCAGCTTCACAAGATACTGCAGCGTGGCCACAACGTCTTCCTGGGTGAGCGTCTTGGTCTCCTGCGGGGTCTCCAGGCCGAGCTTCCGATTGATCTTGTACCGCCCTACCGGAGCAAAATCGTAACGGCTCGCATCGAAAAACATCCGCTGGAAAAACGAACGGGTCGTGGCATCCGTCGCAGGATCGCCCGGACGAATCCGCCCGTACACCTCGCGGTACGCGTCTTCCTGGGTCTGGCTCGGGTCCAGTGCCAAGGTCTGGGCCAGAGACGGGTCGCGCGCAAGATCCTCTTGCTTGATAGCGCTGAATTCCCGGACATTCGAAGCCATCAGCCGCTCGACAATCAGTTCCGTCAACTCCTCCGCCGCGTCTACAATGACCTCGCCCGTTTCCGGATCCACCACATCTTCCGCGGCCATCCGCCCCAGAAGATCCTCTGGAGCATACGATTTGCTGCCGATCTTGACCCGCGTGCGGCCCAGTTTCACCGCATCCGTTCCATAGAAAAGTTTTAGAATCGCATCGTTCTCCTCAATCCCAAACGCACGCAGAAACGTAGTCGCCAGGATCTTCGAACGACGATCAATCGTCAGCCAGATAATGTCGTTTACATCGTACTCGAACTCGAGCCACGCCCCCCGGTAGGGAATGATGCGCGCAGTCAACAGAACCTTCCCGTTCTGATGAACCTTCGTCTCGAAAGACACCCCCGGAGACTTGTGAAGCTGGCTCACAATGACCCGCTCGGCGCCATTCACAATAAAGGTGCCCGTCGGCGTCATCATCGGCAGTTCCCCGAGAAACACCTCCTGCTCAACCATCATCTGTTCGCGCAAATCGCTGGTAGTCCCCACTTCCTCGTATTTTACAAGCCGAAGAAGCGCCTTCAGCGACGCCGCGTACGTCAGGCCCCGCTCCTGGCACTCGAGGACCGTGTACTTTGGCGGCGCAAACGAATAGTGAACGAATTCCAGTCGCGTCAATCCATCCGGCGACGCGATCGGGAAGACATCCATGAACACTTCCTGCAAGCCCTTCAGTTCGCGCTCGTCCGGCGGAACCTCCCATTGCAGAAAGTCCGCGTACGACTTCGTCTGGATCTCAATCAGATCCGGCAACTCCATCACGTCGGGAACGCGGCCAAGCGACGAACGGTCAATTGATTTGTCGGGAGCAACAGCCATACGAATACCCTTCTGGTTGTCCTACAAACCTTTAGAGAGTGAGCCAAAAGAACGGTTTACGGCCTTATGAAGTACTGGGATTCTTCTCGCAGACACACTTCACCTCGAGTGGCGCAAACAAGAAACATACCAAATTCTGAATCCCATGTCAAGAAAGCGATACAGAAA
>DAOLNV010000127.1:0-8590 GCA_035416745.1 Candidatus Hydrogenedentota bacterium
GCCGAACCGGCGGAGCTTTTCGAACGGCTCTTTGGCGGCGCGATACGATTGGACCCGGATATTCACCGCCAGGTTCGGGAAGGAGAGCCGGGCAAACGGCACTACGTCGACCACGACGGGGACGGACGCCCGGAGGAAGTCTGGTTCATCGATACGGACACCCGGCATCCCGAGGGCAGGCGGCCGGTTCTGGTCCGTGTGATTGACGAAGACGGCGATCTCGAGGCCGGAGACGAACCCGATTACGACAGCGATCTTTATCTGGCCGATTGGAACGCGGACGGCACAGTCAATGTCGTATGCGACTACACGGACCGGACGGGCGCTAACGAAGTCAGCGAGATGGCGTTCTATTTCCCGCGCGGCGAGAGCGTGATGTGCTGGTATGGCGAAGATGTGGGCGACGACAACCTTCTGTGGTACGACGCCGCTTACACGTACGACCAGCGGCTTTGCCAGGGGCGCACCCATTTCGGCGGCGACGAGCTCTTCTGCGCCTTCGTCCTCGAGCCGGGCAGCCCCGAGTGGGTGCCGCAATGGGAGAATCCCTTTACCTTCTACGACCACGACCACGATGGAGTGACCGAGGAAGTCATCCGCATCGAGGGCACGGGCAACGTCGTCAAGAACCTTCGCTACAGTTTCGATGCGGACAACGACGCCACATGGGACCAGCCCCGGGACTTCGACGTGTCGGTTACCGCGCACGCGGGCGAGGGACAAGGCTTTGATCTTCGATACGCGACCCGGCGCGTGCTTCGCGGGGTCCCCACCGGACCGTTTCTCGCCTATCACACGGTGCCGGGGTTCGCCATCGAGACCCGGTGGGACAAGCGTATGCTCACGTGGGACGAGATCGACCGTAACGTGGATCGCGACGGCGCCGCGGATACTATGGAACGATGGGAGGGCGTTATCGCCAAGGGCAACGAGGCTTTTCCGCAGGTGGGAGGCCCGAGTTCGGGACCGTTCAACAACCGCTTCGAATTGGCAGGGAGTCCGGGTCTCATCCGGCTTTATTACGCGCCCGTGGACCAGCGCCTCCACCTGTTGGGGGCAGAAACGATTTGGCTCGCGGCAGATCCGAATCACGACGGCACGGCGGACATGCGCTACACCTACACCGATTCGGATGGCGATGGCCGGATCGATGTGTGGGAACTGGATGCGGACGGCGACGGGACCGCTGATGACCGGTGGACATCCACGGCGGAGTGCACGGACGTAGCGTACGATTGGGGCCAGGTTCAAGCGATGATGATACCCGTCCTCGAAACGGCGCCGGGGCAGCTTTTTGTGCTCGCCTCACGCCTTCGCGAGGCTCTTGTTGCGAAAGGCGGCAGCGGCGGCGACCCTGTCTGGGCACTGGTGGATTCGGACTTCGCCGCCGAGGCGATCCGCGAGGAATTCCGGGAGGACTACCTCCAAAGCAACGAATCGCTTCGGTTCTACCTGGATATTGTCAAAGATCGGCTGATTCTGGCGCTGAAGAGAGCGCACGACGACCCCGGGTTCTGGGAAAGGTTCAACGCTATGCGCGGAGCGGGAGACCTCGAGGGGATGCGCGGACTGGTCGAAAAGACCTTTACCATCACGACTGCCGCTCCGGATTTTGGAGAGTGGCGGGCGTCCAGACTGGCGGCATTTGCCCGGCCCAAAGTGGCTTGGGCGCAGGACTGGGTGCCGCCGAATATCGGCTGGGAATCGGAGCTGGCGGGGTACCGGGTGTATTGGGGCCAGTTCGATTTCTTCGGTAAACAGCAACGGGCGCTGGTAATGCCGGCGTTCGGGAATGGCGCGAGCTATCACGCGGAACAGCCGTGGGGCATGGACGCGCTGCACGTGAACCAGACCGGCGGGCTCGGAGCAGTCACCCTCTACGCCAGCGGCCAGGCGTATCCCGTGTACAGCCCCGAGGGCAAGGGCGCAATTGTCTGGTCGAAACGTTTTATCAGTATGGATGACGCCTCGGTCACGGTCGAGGTGACGGCCGAGAATGTGGGCCCTCAGGAGGCACCCTATACGGTCCGGTTCACCTGCTCCGCCCTGGCGGACCGGCCCGACTCGCCCATCGAAGTCGTGGTGGATGGCGGGCCAGCGGATGTTCCCATCGAGCTCGGCATTGGCATCACGCGGATGGCTCAAGAAACCTTTGCGATAGATACCGCAGCGGGCGTAATGGGCAGTTGGGGCGTACAGGGGACCGATATCGGGTGGATCGGACTCGGAGTAGTCTTCCCGCCAAAGCTGTTCGTGAGGGCGATGGATTCCGAAGCCGAGCATGAGGTGATTCTGGCCGCGAAGGCAGGCGTGCCCTTGCGGTACCACATCCAGGGCGATTGGTTGCGTGGACGGACCTTCCCGCGCTCGCCGGTGCTCCGCAACTGGATGGACGACCTCCGGCGAACGGCCCTCAACGCGAAGTTGCGGTAGCTCATTCCCGGCAACACGATCGACTATGCGGACCCGTATGCGATAGTATGAGCGTGCGGTCCTGACGCGAAAACATTCGTTAGAAACTGATTGCAAAGGGGAAAACGATGAAACACCATACAATCCTGCTGACAGCAGCTTCTCTTGTGATTCTGGCGGGCCAGGCGGCGGCCCAGGACGCCGGGAGCCCGCAGTTTGTCGAGCTCTTCAACGGCAAGGACCTCTCGGGATGGGTCGATGTGAACACCAGCAACGAGACCTGGTCAGTGCGCGACGGGTTGCTGGTGTGCAGCGGAAACCCGATTGGGGTCATGCGCAGCGAGAAACAGTACGAGAACTTCATTCTGCACATCGAATGGCGCCACATGCAGGCGGGCGGAAACTCGGGCGTGTTCGTGTGGTGCGAGGGAACGGTCCCCGAGGGCAGCCAGTTGCCCAAGGGCGTTGAGGTGCAGATGCTCGAACTCGACTGGGTCAACCAGAACAAGGGCGCGAACGGCGAGCTGCCTCCTATTGCCTACGTGCACGGAGAATTGTTTGGGGCAAACGGAGCAACGACGGTTCCCGATAACCCGCGCGGCAGCCGCAGCAAATCCATCGAAAACCGCTGCAAAGGCAAAGGCGAATGGAACGTCTATGACGTGATCTGCGTGGACGGGGTCATCAAACTAGCGGTGAACGGCAAGTTCGTCAACGGCATCAGCGGGTCATCGGTGAAGAAAGGCTATCTCTGCCTGGAGTCCGAGGGCTCGGAGATTCACTTCCGCAACATCCGTATTCTCGAGTTGCCGCCGGGTGTCATTACCCCCGAGCAGACCGCGCCCGTCGTGGAACCGTAGCCGAGCGGCGCGGCCGGGCCAGAAGAGTCTTCGCTATTCGCCCGCAAACCAGTCCGGCGGGATGTAGAGCGACCAGACTTCGTTGTTGAGAGGCGGTATCATGCCTCCCGCCACCCAGAGCTTGTCATCGAGCACGAAAACCGAGTGTTCATGGCGTTCGCGCCACATGACGCTGGATTCCAGCTTCGCCCAGGTCTTGCCGTCCTTGGAATGCCATGCGTCAGCCCAGTTCGTTGAGGGGTTGTTTGACCACCCCCCGATGACCCACATCCGGTCGCGGTACACGGCCGACGAGAACCATAGCCTGGGATGCCATGGCGCGGCCTCGGTGGCGCAGGTCCATGTTTTGCCGTCTTCAGTGACCCAGACGTCGTTCAGCGCGGCATATTCCGGGACGTAGTTGCCGCCGCCGAACACGTACATCTTGCCGTCGAGCACAGCAGCCTGATGGTAGCCTCGCGGCGGCCACCCCGCGTTGGCGGTGACCTGTTCCCACTGCACGCCGTCCGCGGAGCACCAGACATCGTTTTTCAGGCTCGACGCGTCGCCGAAGTAGTAGTTCTCGGTACCTCCCAACAGCCACATCTTGCCCTTGAACTCGACCAGAGCCGCGGCGAGCCGGGGCGACCATCCAGCGTTGGGCGTAGCCTGTTGCCAAGCGGCGCCATCGGCCGACCACCACACCTGGTTCGATGCGGAATGGCCGGGCAGGCGTCCGTTGTACCATCCGCCCATGATCCACATTTTGTCGTTGAAGGCGATGGTCATCGGGAGATCGCTATGAATCCACGGGGCAGCGTCGAGCACGCGCGTCCAGGTCTTGCCGTCGGGGGAACTCCAGACGTCGCGCGGGGGCGCTTCATAGGATTGAAACCAGCCCCCGAACAGCCATAAGCGGCCGTTGTAAGCCACTTCGCCGGCCGAGTCCCGCGGCGTCCATTCGGCGGACTCGGTCACGCGGACCCAGTCGGGCGCCTGTTTTTGTGCGGACGCCGTGACTCCGAACAGGGAGGCAATCAAGGCTACAAGGAGGATCTTCATGGCAGCACCCCTAATCTTCCGCTCTTGAGACGGCACGGGCGGGGCCCGTCCTGCCCGCGTTGTCAGACTCGTTGCGATTCTAGCCGCCTCAGCCAATTGCGTCAATTCTGCTTGATGGAGGCGATGCCGGTTAGCTTGTGGGCAACGCAGGAGGTATTGCTCGTGCCGTGGCGCGCTCGGTAAGGCCCTGTTTTCATTCATGGGCCGCGGAGTGACTTGACTGCATTCAGGCAGCCGGGCATAGTGATGTAACTTGGCGCCAAAGAACGGGGTTTGGCATTCTCAAAGCGCAGGAGACAGGAGCATGGGATCATCCTTGGTGTGTATGATTGTCGCTCTTGGGTCGATGGTTACGGCTGCCGATGAAAGCCCTTTTCACCTTGTTGTAGCCCCTGTCGGTCCGCAGAATCCGCGTAACAGCGAAGCGGATATCATTCCTCTCAAAGACGGTTCGCTCTTGTTGGGGTGGACCGAGTTCTACGCGGGAAGCGGGGCCGATCACGGCCCGGCGCGCATCTCGGGCAAGCTATCGACGGACGGGGGCCGCTCGTGGGGCGAAAAATTCACGCTCGTTGAGAATGACGGCGGCTGCAACGTCATGGAAGTGAACTTCCTTCGCCTCCGCGACGACCGCATCGCCTTGTTCTATTGTCAGAAGAACACCGAGAGCACCGACTGCCGCGTGATGATGCGCAGTTCTGCTGACGAGGGCAAGACGTGGGTGAATCCCAAACAGCTCAGCCCCGAAGCCAAGTACACGGGGCTCACCAATGGCCGTTCCATCCGGCTCGCGTCGGGCCGGATACTCCTGGAAGCCTGGGAGGGCGGCGATAGTTACTGCTACCTTTCGGACGATGACGGCGAGACGTGGCGCGCCTCGCAACGGGTAAAACCCGGCGATGGCTGCTGGGAGCCCGCGTGCATCGAGCTCAAGGACGACCGCGTCTTGATGCTTATGCGGACCCAGCTGGGCGGACAGTACCAGAGCTTTTCGAGCGACGGCGGCGAGACCTGGAGCAGTCCTGAGCCGACCGCGCTGGCCGGCACGGCCGCGCCGGTCTCGGTCAGCCGCATTCCCACGACGGGCCATCTTCTGGCGATCTGGAATCACAACCCCGGGGCGTCGAGCCGGAATCCGCTCACCGCGGCCGTCTCGAAGGATGAGGCGAAGACCTGGGAAGGTTTCCGCAACATCGAGGAGGGACCCGGCGACGCCTGGGCGTATCCCGCGGTTACGTGGATCAACGACCAGGCTTATTTGACCTATTTTAATTACACGGGCGGACTCTCGCTGCAATTCAAGATTCTTCCCGCAGCGTGGTTTTACGAGTGACGCACGGCGGCAGCAAGTACCTGCAAAGGAAACAGCCATGAAAACGACACGGCGTGAAGCAATCCTGGCGGCGGCCGCAGGAGCCGTAACTCTTCGGACGGGGATTTTGCACGCGGCGGAAACCGAACCCTCATCGGAGGAGCCAAGTCCCGCATTTGCGATGCCGCCCCTGGATTACGGGCTTTCCTTTATCTGCAATCCGGCTCCGGCAAACTCCGTCCGGTTCTGGGTCGAAAGCCGTACCCGCATTATCGACGATGCGGCGGATACCTGGGTCGATTACTACCAGTGCGCGTCGTGCAAGAGCGAGCACACCTTTGCCGAAAAAGACCTGTTCAGCCAGGACAACTATGATTTCCTCCCGGTCTTCGGCGGAGGGTTCTGTTTGGTCTTCCGGCGTCCCGCGCACCTGAGCGACCGGTACCGCCTAGTCAAGACCGTGGAAGAGATGTGGGGCGTGCCCTCGTTGCGGCTGCGTGAAGCGCCCACCGTATCGGTTCTCCGCACGTGGGAGGAAATCCGCGACGTGACGGCCGCGGCCATCCCCATCGTGACGCAAACGACACTCTGGAACGACGAAACCGGCCTCCGCGCCATCATCGAGTGTCCCACCAAGACCATGAACATCAGTATCGACAAGCAAGTCTACCAGGTGGACACCGGTCCTATCGCCTACCCGGATCTCTCGAAGCGATACGAGCAGCCCATCGACTGCCTCAACCTCGCGTTCATAGCGTTCAACGCGCCTGATTTCGCGGATTTCGTTGTCGAACAGCCCACGCCCGTGGTAGTCGACGGCGAAGAAAAGGCGCAGATCTACCACTTCTCGAACCCGTTCAGCCTGCCGGCCAGGAACACCGTGTTCGCGCTCGGGAAACTGTAATTACGGATTTGAACTCTGGTTGGCGTTCGTTGTCGCGGGCGAATCCTCGACAAATGCGCCGCTCGAAACGTAGTCTATCATGGCATCCAACAGGTACGCGCCCTCGGGTGTGCCGGCAAGGAGATCCACACCCCGGGTAATCAGCATTCGCCCGCCGTTCTGGTCTTTGCTCTGACAGACGTAGGCGAAATACTGTTTCTGGCCCTCTCCGACGGCGAAATACGTGAACTCGCCATATTTCGGGTCGAGCGGCAGGGGGAGGCCCTTCTTGATAAGGCGGAACCAGAGGGGCGACAGCGTTCCGTCATGAGGAAAATCCCCGAACACGGGATGAGCAGCGAAGGCGGTTCCCAGCTGATCGCCGAGCCACCACCAACCCAATCGGACGTTTGGCTCGCCGTCAGCCGGGCCTATCATCAACCCTCTGATCCCCTTGGCAACAGATTCGACGAACGCGGGATGGTCCCACGACCCAATCACAAGCCGGGCGGCGTTTGCCTCGGGTGTTCCGGCCTTTGCGATTCCCGGATATCGCGCCGAAACGATGTCGTAGAGGTCTTCCGTCACCGCGATTCCTTCGCCTCGCCGTTCTGCCCGCTTCGGAAAGAACCACAGATCCCAGACGTTGGCAACAGCAGTGCCGCCGAGTGTGGCTCGGAGCTTTGCATGCACGGGCTTCTCGAGTTCGGGAACGGTGAACTCGCAAGTGCCCACTTCGCACGTAGTGCCTGGCGGGGCATTGAAGGCCGTGACCGAACCGGAGGCCAGCGTCCGTTCTCCGGCTTCGAGCGACCACAGCAGCGGTGTCTGTGTCAGCGGGGCAGCATCGAAGTGGGAAATCCGGAACGTGGCCTTGCACGCATCGCCCGAGACAGCGATACAACTGTCCGGTTCGACATTCGCGAGAATAACCGTGGGGCCGTTGAACTGGCGGAATTGGCCGGGGAGCCATCCGCCCTGTTTCGGTTCCCAGAAGGCGTTCAGGTAGCCCTGACCGGTATACGTGCCCTCCTGCGGCACCATCACGTCAACGATTGTCCAATACGAATAGCCATCGCAAGCGGGGTCGAGCCTTGCCTGCTCGATGCCCTGTTTCTGGTAGTACCCCTGCAGCGCGTGAGCCGCATTGAGACAGGCATCGCCCCAGGCCCGCTCGAGCCCCGCCGCATGCAGGGATTCCTCGTAAGCCTCAAGGCTTCGCGGCGCGGGGATCGCACCAGTGAACCTCGGCGCGAGCCGCGGGTCCAACTTGATCCCGAGGTTCAAGTACTCGTGAGCAATGAATGGAACGTCCAGGACATCAAACGTGCCCGGTTCCCATGGAACGATCGACGAGGCGAGCCCGTAACCGTTGGGCGAAAAATAGTCCGCGTTCTCGGCGGTGTTGCAGCCGCCATCCTGGTGCTGGAAAATGCGGTCGGGATCCGTGCTCTTGGCCCATTGATAGATTTCCTTGTCGAGGGGACTGCCGAGATGCCCCTCGTTTCCCGTCGAGTACGACGCGAACGATACGTAGCGCCGGTAATGCCTGTATAGCTCCTGGATGTCTCGCAGCGGGTCGAATTCAAACCCCTCCGTGGTGATGTCGTGGTAATAGGGTAATTCGGGTTGGATCAGGATGCCGGTTTCGTCTGCGGCTTCGAAGAATTCCGGTATCTCGCAGTGGGTATGGTGCCTGACATAGTTGAAGCCGGCTTCGTGGGCAATTGCCAAGTGTTTGCGGTGCTCCTCCCGGTCGGGCGGCGATATCAGCGTCATCGGGTAGATATAGTCGTCACCGAACCCTCGTAAGAGATAGGGGTTCCCGTTAAGATAAAACCGGTCGCCGCGCACCTCGAGCTTTCTCAGGCCGAATCGTTCGGTCCAGCCATGCACGGGGGCATCTCCGGAGACCAGCGTCACGTCGGCCAGGTAGAGGTTCGGAGTCTCGGGCGTCCACAACCGGAACTCGGTCAGCGGCACTTCGCAGATGGCATCCGCGTTGCCGTTTTCGTCAAGTGTGATGCTCTGGGTGAGTTCGCCGGCCGGTGTGCCGTCAAGGGTCTTGATGCCAACTTTGAG
>DAOLNV010000127.1:8690-11518 GCA_035416745.1 Candidatus Hydrogenedentota bacterium
ACCCAGAACCACGCCTCCGTTCGCACGCCTCCGACCTTCAGCCAGACGCGTTTTCCGGCCCAGGCATCCGGAATGTCGACCGAGCGCCTGTAGCGCGCCGTGCCCATGTAGACATGGTTGAGAGGGCGCGGGATGCAATCGAACGGCAGCCCCCATTCCTGGCTCATCCCCGGTTCCCCGACCCCCTGTGCTTCCCAGCAGCCGGGGACTGAGATCTTGCGCGCATTCGTCCAATCCGGTTCGTTCCATCCGGGTCCTTTGCCCATGCGATGGCGGCCGATCAGACGCGGATCGGTCACGAAATCCCACTCGCCCCGCAGCGATATGATTTGCTGAAGCGGCGAAAGCGCGGCCGGGTTTACGACCGCGGGCGAGGCGGGCCTCGGCCCCCAATGGTCGATAATCCCGGCTTCGGCCCGCCACGCTGCAACGGGAAGGAACAATGCAGCACAAGAACACTTGAGAAAGCTCGACATGATGGTTCTCCCTCATTTCATGACGTTGAAAGATCTTCCGTGAGTATACACGGTCTCTCGAGATAAGAAACCCTGGACAATCTTGCTGCGGGGAGCCTGGTTCCTGCGCTCCGTTTCGAAGTGCTATCTTTCTGATCAGAACGGTGCGCCTTGGGGGTCTAGAAAGGTGTCGCGCCCGATCCGGGCGGTGTAGTACTCGTAACAATCATCAAACTTGCCTTGGGCTTTGAGCAGGCGGAGATACCGCGCAAGCTCGTTGGGTTTGACCAGGAAGAAACGGCCATCTTTCCCGCCGTCGGCAAACCATTTAAGCGTGTCGAGCTGCTTGGCCCAGTGATAGGCGGCACTGAGCCGGGCGACATTGACCGCGGCGAATCCCTGGTATCCCGGGCAGTAGGTCAGCCCGAGGTCGTGTTTGACCGCAAAGAACCCCGCGGTCTGTTTCCAGGGTTTGGCCTCAACCTCAGGTCTCGCGGCGTGGAATCCTTGCGCGCCTATATGCACGAAATCCCCGTCGAAGGAGTTTTTGCGCTCGCCGATGTAGTACTGGTAACCCAGCGTTTTGACCATCCGAATCTTGGCCTGCCGCACCTCTTCGCGTCGTTTGAGGTACGCCTGGTATCCGGGCCAGTCAACGAAATCGCGCCAGTCTACGGTGGCGCCTGTGCGCGTGACCTTCCATGTGGTAGGGTTGGCGTAGCCGCCGCCATCCCACTCCGAGCCGAACGTGAAGTACTCGAGTTGGCCGCCCAGATAGCCCAGGGGCAGGTACTCGCGTCCCATGCGCTGAATCCACTCCGCTTTGGCGGTTTCCATTTCTGTCCGGAAGTCGTCGAGGGTGAACGCGTGGCAGACGCTGTCGTTGGGAAAGAACGCGCTGACGCCCCAGTAGTGCATCATGGGTTCGATATGCGCCGCCAAGTGGACAGTGAAAAGCTTGTGATACCATTCGGGGCAATATTCGATATGCGGCAGGTAGTAGCCAAGGCCGATCTTGAGCCGCATCGCGCGGATATTCTCGAACAGGACCGGCAAGCTCTCGCAGTATCCGAGTTCGTTTGTTCCGAACGTATAACATACGGCTATCTTGTTCTCGCCGGCATTGTGGTTCAGTTCGTCGTCGGACAGCTCGCTTTCCCATGGGGCGCGTTCCGGGCTCGAGAACCCCAGGCGCATCGCGCGCTTGATGCTGGGGACGCGGGCCGAAGCGGGTACGTCGAGCCGGCCGGCGCCCAGCAGGATGCAGTAGGGCCACAGAAAATGGTCCCATTCATCCCCGGCCGACACCATATGCCGGTTGCCCAGTTTCTTGGCCAGTTCTACCGCCTTCGGCATGTACTCAATCCAGTAGGGATCGTAGACCGCCAAGCAACGGCTGCGAATGAGCCAGCCGAGATAGCCGGGGTCAAACGAGTGCGCCTGGTGGATGCCGTAGGCAATCCCTCTCGCTTCGTGTTCCCAGCGTTGAAAGACCCGGCAGGTAAGGTCCCATGCGCGGTCGTTTTCGGCGGTCTGATCCACAACTCGCACCTGCACCCCCGCGGGAACTTCGGCGGGTTGCGTGTGCAACAGGTCAACCTGCGTAAGCCCGAACCGTTCGACAGCCTCGGCCAGCGGGACGCGGTCGGTAAACGCGAGCTTGCGCGAGAAGTACACGTCCGGCCACAGGTAGAAGTTGAGACGGCCGAAGAAGCCTGGGGCTTTTCCGGCTGGATCGTTCCAGATTTCACGCGTGCGTGAAGGGTATGTGGCGCTGCCATACCAGACCGGATACTGTTTGTCGCTTGCCTTCGTCCAGTCGGCAATCTCGCCCATGACGCCGTATGCGGTCCTGGCGTATGGGATCGATTCTCTGTTCATCGCAAGGGACTGATCATAGGGGTGTTGGTGAGGAACGTAGACGGCCTCGGTCTTTGTGATTCCCCATCGCTTCATGAGCTGTGCGTAGAGGTCCAGATAGTTGTCAAAGCGCAGAGACTCCGCCATCGAGCTGACCGGTTCGAGCATTGCGCGGGCATGGTTTCCCAATGTGCACCACAGCACGTCGAAATAGGAGTTGACCATGAGCAGTTGCTCGAGCACACGGCAACCGAAATAGGGCCACTTGTTCCAGCGGATGTCGTCGAACTCCGCCCAGTAGATGTCAAACGCGTATCCGGCCTGTTCAGCCATCCAAGCGAATGCCGGCACGATAGCGCCGCCGTCTCCGTACATGTGCGAAGAATCGAGTACGAGCATCGCGAGCTTGGTTCCCTTGGGGTAGTATTCCGAGAAGTACTTCCAGGGTTCCCTGCCTGCCTCGTACAATCCGGCGGGCATTTCCCTGATGGTTCCATCGGAGGGAGCTGCCTG